>CANHUG010000029.1 GCA_947462995.1 Verrucomicrobiales bacterium
ACGTCATGCTGGACCGCACCGTGCGCCTCAAACTCCGTCTCCCCCAAGCCGCCTTCGGCCTCATGCGCATCATCCACGAACAAGGCAAACTCCTCAGCCAGGAATACGACGAAAACGACATCCTCGTCGACGCCATCCTCCCGCGCCGCTACGAATCCAACTTCACTCCCTACTTCGACCCGCCTCTCCCAGCACGCACCCCAGCCCCGTGGGAATCCCCGGCCCAGTAACTCCTCCGGCCATGCCCGCGCCCGCTGACCCCGCAACCCTCTCCCCCGGCGACTCCCTCTTCCTCCCGGACGCCGCCGCCACCATCGCCGCAGGCGCTTCCCTCGCACGTCTCGCCCGACCCGGCGACGTCATCGCCCTAACCGGTGGCCTCGGCGCCGGCAAAACTCACTTCTCCAAAGGCTTCACCTCCGGCCTCGGCTTCCCCTCCGACGTCACCAGCCCCACCTTCAGCCTCGTCCACGAATACCCCGGCGGTCGTCTCCCCGTCTTCCACTTCGACTTCTACCGCCCAGCCACCGCCACCGAAATCATCGCCCTCGGCTGGGACGACTACCTCGACGCGCCCGCCATCTGTCTCGTCGAATGGGCCGACCGCTTCCCCGATCTCCTCCCGCCCCACACCTCATGGTGGCGTCTCGAACCCGCCGACTCCGGCCGCCGTCTCACCCGTCTCGCCGGACCTCCCCTGCCGTCATCCTAACCACCTTCCATGAGTCCCCTCACCCCCGCAGTCCTCAAAGACACGGCCCTCCGCGCGGAAATCCTCGCCGCCAATGACGGCCCGGACGCCTTCCGCGTCTGGTGGCTCGGCCAAAGCGGCTTCCTCCTCAAGTGGCTCGATAACTACCTCCTCTTCGACCCCTACCTCTCCGACTCCCTCACTGAAAAATACGCCGCCACCACCAAACCTCACGTGCGCCTCGGCGAACGCGTCATCGCCCCGGACCTCCTCGACATGGTCCACTTCGCCACCGCCAGCCACCTCCATACCGACCACCTCGACGCCGCCACGCTCCTCCCCATCGCCCGCGCCTCCGGCCATCTCCGGCTCATCCTCCCCGCCGCCCTAACCGACACCGCCACCGACCGCCTAGGCCCAGACGCCCGGATCACTTTCGCGACCCTCGACGACGGCACCTCCACCGGCTGCGGCCCGTTCCACTGCACCGGCATCGCCGCCGCCCACAACTCCATCGAACGCGACGCCCTCGGCCAGTGCCGCTTCCTCTCGTTCCTCGTCCGCTTCGGCCCATTCACCATCTGGCACAGCGGCGACACGCTCTGGCACGACGCCCTCCCCGCCGCTCTCATCGCCGCCCGACCAGATGTCGTCTTCGTCCCTATCAATGGCTATGACCCCGCCCGCGGCGTCGCCGGCAATCTCAACGGCACCGAAGCCGCCGCCCTCGCCAAAGCCTGCGGCGCTCGCCTCGCCATCCCCCACCACTTCGGCATGTTCGCCTTCAACACCGCCTCGCCTGACGAATTCACCGCCACCTGCTCCCGCCTCAATCAGCCATTCCTCGTCCTCGGCGGCGGCGAATCCTTCGTCTTCCGCCAATCTCCCACAGCGCCCGCCTGACTCACCCCTCCCGCGCCGCCCCGTGCAGCGCCAGCACCCGGGCCACAATCACCGCCGCCAGCTCCGCCTTCGGCTGCCGCCCCTGCTCTTCCACCCAGCCATCCCCGTAAAGCAGCCACGCCGCATTCTCATCACTCTCAAATCCCGTCTCCATCCCACTCACATCGTTCGCCACCACCAGATCACACCCCTTCAATTCAAGCTTTCTTCTAGCATGCTCCAGCAGGTGCTCGGTCTCCGCCGCAAAACCCACTAGCACCCCGCCCCATCCCCACGGCCTCCTCACCGACCCCAGAATATCCGTCGTCCGCTCCAGCTCCAGCGTCATCCGCCCCGCTCCCTTCTTGATCTTCTGCTCCGCCACCTGCACCGGCCGGTAATCCGCCACCGCCGCACAACACACCACCGCCTCCATGTCAGGAAGCGCCCCCCGCACCGCCTCCGCCATCTCCTCCGCCGTCGTCACATTCACCCGATCCACCCCATCCGGCGTCGCCAGACTAACAGGCCCCGCCACCAGCAGAACCCGATGCCCCGCAGCAGCCGCCGCAGCCGCAATCGCAAACCCCATCTTGCCCGACGAACGATTGCTCAGATATCGGACGGGATCAATCGGCTCACGCGTGGGACCGGCTGTGACAAGTAACTTCACCCGCCCAACGGACCTCAGTTTCCTCCACCTTCAACCCTTTTTGAACGCCCGCGCCTCGTCGTAAATCGCCTCCAGTTTCCGGATCTGCGCCCGCTGCTCGAAATTCTCCCGCACTGACACCGCCGCTCCGCTCCCGATCCGCTGCCACAACCCATCCTCACGCGCCAGCCGTCTCATGTTGTCCAGCAACCGGTCGCCATCCCGCTCCTCCACCAGCAACCCGGTCTCGTTGTCCTCCACCGCCTCCGGAATCCCGCCGTGAATCGTCGCCAGCACCGGCAATCCCGTCGCCATCGCCTCCAGCATGCTGTTAGGCACCCCTTCCTGATTCTGATCCTCCGTCGTCTGGCTCGGATGCAGAAACGCGTGGCTCCCGTGATACAGCTCACACAATTCCCGCCCGCCCAGAAATCCCGCAAACGTCACCCGGTCCCCCACCCCAAGCTCCCCCGCCAACCGCTGCAGCGACTCCAGCAGCGGCCCTTCCCCAGCAATCGTGAACCTCGACTTCGGATAATCCCCGCAGAACCCCGCAAACGCCCGCAGGCTCACCTCCAATCCCTTCTTCCCGATCAACCGGCACGCCTGCACAAACCGCCACGCCCCGTCCGCAGGAAACTCCCGCGCCACCGCAGGATACGCCTCCATCGGAATCCCCGTCCGGTTGATCCGGATCTTCTCCTCAGGACAACCCAGCACCACTAACCGATCCCGCAGCGACTCCGACCTCGCCATCACCAGCGGCAGAAACCGCAACAGTTCCCCTAGCTTCCCAGCGTACCCGGGCTTGTCCTCCCGCGGCATCACATCCATCCCGTGAAACGACACCACCGCAGGCCCCGGCCACCGCTTCAGAAACGGCAGCAGATGCACGCCCGTATGCCCGAAATACACATGCAGCACGTCCGCATGCCGCCGCTCCAGCACCTTCGCCAGCACGCCATACTCCCCGCGGTACACAATCGCCTCCTCACGCTTCACATACTTCAGCCAGAACCTTCTCGCAAAATTACTCCGCACCGCCGGCACCACCTCCACATCCCCAAACGGAAACCGTTCCTCACTCTGCCGCTCCTTCGTCACCACAAACGTCCGCCACCGCTCCAGCCCAGTCACCTGCCGGTAAATGTGCAGCATCTCAGGCTTCAGAAACGTCGTGCAGTAACTCGCAACTACAGGCTCACTCACAAATCACCCCTTCCTAACCGGTTTCCGGCATGAACGTCGGCAGCGTCACCCCGCGCATCTCCGGCGCTTCACCCCGCACCGACGCCAGATGCAGTTCCACATTCCGCGCTCCCCACCCATAACACCGCTGCACCAGCCCCGCACAATCCACCGGCACCAGCCACACCGGTGCCTGCCCCCGGAACTCCGCATCCAGCACCTGCCGGATCAGCACCGCCGCCACGTCCTCATCCGCACACACCCCCGGCCCCACCATCTTCGACCCCGCATGCACCACCGCCCCCACATACCCGCACAACTCCCCCTCACCATCCTCCGCCACCCACAACCGCCAGCATCCCTGCCGGTTCTCCACAAAATGCCTCAAATCCTTCTCCCTCCTGATCCCGTTCAGCCGCATCTCCAAATCCGCCAGACCCGCCACATCCGCCTCCCGCGCCACCCGTACCCGTACCCGCCCCGATTCCATCGCCGGCATCCCCCCCTCAGGCACCTCCATCCGCATGTCCTGAAACACTCTCCGCGGCACAAACCCTAACCGCGTGTACAGCGAAAACGAATCCAGATTCATCGCACTCGACACCAATCGCACCGGCTTACCCTCCGCCTCCGCCCGCCCGATGATCTCCTCCATCAACCGCCGCGCCACCCCGCGCCCAGCCGCCCCAGGATGCGTCGCCACAATCCCCACCGCCCAATGCGTCTCCCGAGGATGAAAAAACGCCGTCCCAATCAGCGGCCCACCCTCCACTTCCTGCGCCACCAGACAACACCCGGGATCCAATGCCTCATACAACTCCGGAAACACCCGGAACGGCCCCGCATCCTCCCCGAACTTCGCAGAATTCAACCTGGTCCGGTACCACGTGCTCAGCGACCCGTGAATCAGCTCCGCCTGCTCCTCCCAATCCTCACGCGTCAGCCCCCGCAATATCATGGCTGCGTCGTATCGTCCGGCACCGCCGCCGCTTCCTCCGCCGCCGCTTCCTCCGCCGCCGCAGGAACCTCCTTCACCACATCAATGACCTCACCTTTGAAATTCGCCTCCAACCTCTCCAGCACCTTGATCGCAGGATCCCCGTAAACCAGACAGTCAATCACCACTTTCCCCGACTCATCCCCATTCTGGTAATTCACGTACGCCAATCCCTTGTTGTCCCACTTCCGCTTGTCCAGCTTGAACGCACTCACAAATGGCACCCGGATCCCGTCAGGCGTCGTGAAACTGTCCGCATCCGCAGTCAGCGTCTTCTTCGAATTCACCAGATACTGCCCCAGCATCCCAGCCCCGATCAATCCGGTAATCACCCCGAACACCAACTGCTCCTTGATCTTGTAGTCCCAATCCTCCTCGTGCGGCTTGTCCGGCCACCCCTTCTCCTTCGCCAGCTTGAACCACTCCGCAGTCTTCTTCTCCTTCAGCACCAGCCTCTGGTACTCCGGCCAGTACGCTTCGTAATCCGCCTGCTTCTTCGGATACCCGACCTTCCAGTCGTAAAAGAAAAACGCCGACAGCCCAAGCAACAGAAGAATCATCGCGATCTTCCGCTTGTGGTACCACGCGGTCACTGGGCAGACGATCGATTCAGCAGCGTTCTCAGTCATGGGACGTAATAATCCCGCAGAAAAGCGGTGTCAGGGCAGTTTGTCAAACTAGGAAGGTGCGTTTCACTCCACACGATTGAGGGCGCTCACCACCGCCTTCACCCCCGCCAACTCAATATTCGTGTCCACCGCCGCACCCCATCGGGTCCGTCCGTCCGCACAGCGAATCTGTATATACGCGATCGCACTCGCCCCGCTCCCGGAGCCCAGATCATGCTCCCGGTACGACGCCACCGCAAATTCCGGGACTCCCGCCGCCACCAGCGCCTGCACAAATGCCGCAATCGGCCCGTTCCCCTCCCCC
Source organism: Verrucomicrobiales bacterium (assembly GCA_947462995.1). Classification (GTDB taxonomy): domain Bacteria; phylum Verrucomicrobiota; class Verrucomicrobiia; order Verrucomicrobiales; family V1-33; genus V1-33. The sequence goes on from CANHUG010000029.1 coordinate 5,344, forward strand.
GTCACCTCCAACTCAACACCCTCCCGCTCCAGACTCGCTCGGCACCGGAACGTCCCATCCACCCCGTCCGCATGAAAATGATGCAGCCGCCACGGGCTCTCACGCCCCACATACTCATCCCAGAACATCCCCTTCAACTCCACACCGCTAACCTCTCGCCCCAGCCGGTCCACCGCATCATTCGCAATCGGCCCGAACTCCCGCTGCATGTCCTTCGGCAGATCAATCCCGAACTCGCTCTCCAGCAGATACGCCACCCCGCCCTTCCCACTCTGGCTGTTCACCCGGATCACCTCCCGGTACTCCCGACCAATGTCCCCGGGATCAATCGTCAGATACGGCACGTCCCAAACTCCCGCTCCCCCTTTCGACTCCCACTCCGCCAACCCCTTCTTGATCGCATCCTGATGCGACCCGCTGAACGCCGTGAACACCAACTCCCCCGCATACGGCTGCCGCGGCGGCACACTCATCCCCGTACACCGCTCATACACCCCGCGCAGCCCGTTCAGATTCGAAAAATCCAGCCCGGGATGAATCCCGTGCATGTACAGATTCATCGCCACCGTCACAATATCCAGATTCCCAGTCCGCTCCCCATTCCCGAACAGGGTCCCCTCCACACGGTCCGCTCCCGCCAGCAATCCCAACTCCGTCGCCGCCACCCCCGTCCCCCGGTCATTGTGCGTATGCAGGCTGATGATCAGGCTCTCCCGGTTCCGGATGTTCCGCCCCATCCACTCAATCTGGTCCGCATAAACATTCGGCATCGCCACCTCCACCGTGTCCGGCAGATTCAGAATCATTCGCCGCTCCGCCGTCGGCTCCCACACCCCCATCACCGCCTCCGATATCTCCTTCGCAAACTCCACCTCCGTCGCACTGAAACTCTCCGGCGAATACTGCAGCCGCACATCCGTCCCCGCCAACCGCCCGATCCGCTCACGGATCATCTCCGCACCGCGCACCGCCATGTCCTTGATCTCCGCCTTAGTCTTCCCGAACACCACCCGCCGCTGCGCCGGTGACGTCGAATTGTACATGTGAATGATCACCCGCTTCGCTCCCATCAGCGACTCGCACGTCTTCTCGATCAGATCCTCCCGCGCCTGCACCAGCACCTGAATCGTCACATCCTCCGGAATGTGATTCTTCTCAATCAGCGTCCGGTTGAACGCAAACTCCGTGTTCGACGCCGACGGAAACCCTACCTCGATCTCCTTGAACCCACACCGCACCAGCGCGTCAAACAACTCAAGCTTCTGCGAAACATTCATCGGCACCGCCAGCGCCTGATTCCCATCCCGCAAATCCACACTGCACCACACCGGCGGCCCACTCAGCACCCGCTGCGGCCAGCGCCGGTCAGGAAGCTCAATCTGTGGATAGGGTCGATACTGCTGCGAAGGTTGTGAAAGCATGGAAAATGATGTGTTGAATCCGTCAATGACAGCCGCTCGGCTGCCGATTAGGGCGCTCCGTCCTGAGGCTCTATCACCTCCAGAAACGTCACCCTGATTGCCATTCGTAAGCTCCCCGCCCGCCCGGTGTCCACACCATCACGGGCGGACTCCAGTCAGTCGGAGAGCTTCATAAGTCGCAGCGGCATCAGGAAAACCATCACAGCCCCCAACTTGCGCACCCCACTCCCCCGCGCAAGCAGGATTCCACCCCGACCTCTCCTCCACAGCCACCACTCCCCTCAGCCTCAACACCCATCACGGAATCGACGCCAACCCCCACTTCGCTCCAATCGCCTCCAACTCCGGCCGCATCGCCCACTCGTCAGGCCGCTCACTCGTCTCGTGCCTCCGGCTCGCACCCTTCAGCACCATGCACCCGGTGTTGTCCCCAATGCTCCGGATCTCCTCGATCTCCTCAGCCGTAAACGGAACCCCGCCAGCAGGCATCGCCGCAAAATCCCGAATCTTGTCCTCAATCGGCCGCGCATTCTCCCCAGCCTCCTGAATGAACGTCGGCACAAGGCTCGCCACCGCAGGCTGCGCCAGATTCCACAACCCAGCCAACTGCAAGGTGCTCAACCCGTACTTCTCCGCAATCGGCCGCATCCGGTCAATCTTCGCACACCCAGCCTCCACCCAACCCGCCGGCCGGTACGTCCGGTGATCCCCAGGCCGGAACACATGCCCAGGCCGCACATCCCCGTGAAACAAACCACCATAATCCACCACCCGCGCCAGCACCTTCACCCCGAACTCCTCAGCCGCAGGCAACACCAACCCACCCGGCCACGGCTCCAGCGGATTCAGAATCAGCATCGCCCAGTCAATCAACTCACAGTACCGCTCGAAACAGTGAATCAAATCATACGCAAACCCATTCGCCGGCCCCGGCGCCACCCCTAGCCGCTTCGTCAGCCCAGCCTCCTTCAACGCCGCCATCCCCTGCCACACCGCATCACTCGTATACCCACGCTCATCCGGATTGTGCAGCATCACCATATCAAAATAATCAGTCCGGCAACGCTCCAGCGACTTCTCCGTCGCCATCTTCAGATACCCCTCATACCCCTCAGGCCCACGCAGCGATGGCTCCGTAAAACGCGGATAACCCTTCGACCCGTCACGCACACCCTCATAAATGTCGTGCCCCACCGTCCCCACAAGACAGTACGTCGACCGGTCAATCCCAGCCAGCGCCTCCCCCAGCATCTCGTCCGCTCGCCCAACCCCATACACGTCCGCCGTCACAAACGTCCGCACCCCCTGCTCATACGCAAAACGAATCACCTCCGCAAATCGCTGGTCGTTAAGCTGTTCGCCAAAATGCATGAAGCGTCCGCCGCTCCACGTGCCGTATGCAGTTGTAGTAAGATCCATAACGTTGTGCTCCATGTTACTCGGTTTGCAGTCCCCCATGCAAACGGGAACATGCCACCTCCCATTTCATTCCCGCAATATGCGCCACACTTTGCCCAAAATCCGCACACCCCACCCACTCCCCCCCTTCTGCCTTCTGCCTTCTCCCCTTCTCACTTCTCACTTCCCCCCACCCACTTCCCACAAAAAAAGGGAGGCCCCCGCTAAGGGACCTCCCGTGATTCTTTCAGCGACTCAGTCCGTCACTCGCCAGCAGGCGCCGCGGCCGCTGCAGGTGCAGGTGCCTCTTCACCACCCGACTGGCCTTGCTGGCCTTCCGGCTGTCCGCCCTCTCCACCACCGCCATTCCGCGGCTCACGGTACTCACGGTACTCGCGCGCTGGCGGCGGCGATGGCGGCCGACGCGCACGCAACTCCTCCTGCAGAAAAATCTCCGCAAGCCGGAAGCTCCTCCGCGCCAACTCCCGCGCATCATTGTCAGGAAACAACTCCACACCCTCTTCGCTCACCTCGGCAAGGTAAATGTCCCACGCCTTCTTGCAAAGCTCATCCACAGGCATCCGCGCACGGTCCTCAGCCTCGCGCCGCTGGCGATCCTGCTCACGACGACGCGTGTCTTCCTCACGACGCAGGCGCTCCTGCTCGCGACGCTGCTGCTCCTGCTGACGCCGCTGCGCTTCCTGCTCGCGACGCTGCTGGTCAAACTCGCGACGCTGCTGCGAGTCCTGATCACCACGGCCTTCACCGCGCTGATCACCTCGGGGTTCACCGCGCTGATCACCACGCGGTTCACCACGACGCCCACCAGACCCCTGCGGGTCTCGGGAATGCCGCGGTGGCATGGATTCACTCGGGGAGGCTTCATTGGAGGGGGTGTCGTTCGTAGCAGCGCCACCTTCTGACGCAGAAGCGTCAGAGGCTTGCTCCGCCATGACCGCCTCCGCTATGTCCTGGACGACTTCCATCGGAAGCTCGCCGGATTCTTCGGTATTGGGGTCCATATCGGTTGATTCTGAAGAGTTGGGGGCAGACGAAGATCCCGGGCGGCCTTTATAGCGGCGCGGGCGCTTCCTGTTCTGAAACATTGGGTTGTCTTTCATCCGGGGTATCCGCCAGTTATTGCCAGCGGATGTTCATGCTTGGCAGTCTTCCGTGACTTCGTCCAGGACGAAAAACACGAACTTCAGTCTCCCCGTAGTACCAAGGCCGCATTTGCAGCCTCGCCCACCACGGGAATCCCGCACCGCTCAAGCCGTTCTCTCAATGACGGCGCTTCGGCCGCCCGTCGTCCTCCTCCATGTGCGACAGAATCTCGTCCATCGACAGCGTGTGCACATGCGGCGTCCGCTCATCCTCGTCGTCATCATCATCCTCATCCCCCACGTCCTCAACATACGCCACCTTCGGCTTCTCAAACTTCCGGTGCCGCAAATGCTGCGCAATCGGCGACAGCGTCATGCTGATCGCTCTCCCAGCCTGCTTCGGAATCATGTCCACGTGCGCCATCGTCTTCAAATCCTCAATCACACGGTTCATCAACCGCATCCCAATCTCAGGATGCGCCATCTCACGCCCACGAAACTGACACACCACACGCAACTTGTTGCTCTCATCCAGAAACTCCTCCGCATGCTGCATCTTCGTCGTGTAATCGTGCGGCGAAATGTTGATCCGGAACTTCATCTCCTTCACCTTCCCACCCTTCTGCTTCCCCTTGTCCTTCTGGTGCTTCGATTGCTCGTACTTCCACTTCCCGTAACTGATGATCTTGCACACCGGCGGCTTCGCCTCCGGCGCAACCTCCACCACATCAAGCCCCCTCGAACGCGCAATCTGAATCGCCTCCTGCGGCGTCATGATCCCAATCTGCTGATCGGTATTCCCGTCGACAACACGGATGCGGGGTGCCCGGATGCGGTCGTTCACTCGGGTGGTGTCCCGGGCCCGGGACGGTTGATTTCTCGAAGGATAAGCAGGAATAAGCGTGAGCAGGTTGGTGTTTCAACGGAAACGCCGCGCGACGGGCGCAGCAGGGGTTCGACCGGATAGTCCGGTAGGTGTACGAAACTGAATCACATCAATACCCGTCATCCGATCAATAGGTCGCATCCTGCCGCTCTGTCCGGCCTTCCGCCAAACTCAAAACGACCGGGCAGCCTGCGGGCATCATCATGCAACGCAGCAGAGCAACGGTCAGGCAATGGGCGCGTGGTTCAGTCAACTCGCAGAAATTAACCGTTTCAAACCCCTCGCGCAACTCCAAAATCCACCAATTTCCCCCCCACTCACGCCAGCGGCGAATAGTCCGTCGGCACCATCATCACACTCTTCACCCCATCCGCCACCGTCAAACTCCCCCCAGCCGCCTTCTCCGAAGCCTCCCGCACCCGCGTCCACTCAGGATCCGCCCGAAACGCCTTGAATGACGCCGCCGCCGCCTCAGCCGACGCATGCGCCAGCAGATACGTCAGCGTCACATCCGCCCCTGGCTGCCCCGACGCCAGGGTCCAGTAAATCACGTTCGTCATCCCGTGCTTCGCAAACAACCCGCACGTGTTCCCACGGAACCGCTCCAGCAGATTCGGCAGCACTTTCTCCCGCGTCGTGTACGTCCGCCACTCAAACACCCGCTCCGGCGTCTTCCGCTCCATTTTGCGCTCCGGCGAAAAATCCGTCGTCTCAAGAATCTGCGACTCCACCTTCGCCACCAAGGGCCCATCCTTCTCGGACGCCGCCGCCGCACTCTTCCAATCAGGATCCGCCATGAACGCCTTCCACGACGCATCCCGCGCCGCCCGATCCGCATACGACAGGAAATACACCAGCTTCCTCTCCGCATTCTCCACAGGCATGAAATACCCGCCGTTCGTCATCCCGTGCTTCTTGAACAACGCACACGTGTGATCCCGGAACCGCGCATTCAACGCATCCAGCTTCCCGGGATGCGCCGCATAAACCCGCATCTCATAACACCTCCCCGCCCCCTCCGCCGCTCGCACAGCAGCAGGCAACAACAGGGTGGCAGCAGAACGATGGACAAATTGGCGGCGGGTCATGGCTGGTTTGCTTTGATGGTTGCACCCATTATGCCACCGCCCCATCTGTCCACATGAGACTGATCCGATACGGTTCCGCGGGAAATGAACGTCCAGGTGTCCTCATCGGCACCGAACGCATCGACGCCTCCGCCGTCACCTCTGACTTCAACGAATCCTTCTTCGCTGACCACGGCATCGACCGTCTCCGCGCATGGCTCGACTCCAGCGCCGCCTCCGCACCACGCATCCCCGACGACGTCCGCTGGGGCCCACCTGTCGCCAGACCCTCCAAAATCATCTGCGTCGGCCTCAACTACCGCGCCCACGCCCTCGAAACCGGCGCCGCCATCCCCTCCGAACCCGTCCTCTTCCAAAAGGCTTCCTCCGCGTGGTCCGGCCCCTTCGACCCCATCCTCATCCACCCCGGCGCTGCCAAAACCGACTGGGAAGTCGAACTCGCCATCGTCATCGGCACCAAAACCTCCCACGTCTCCGAATCGAACGCCCTCAACCACGTCGCCGGCTTCGCCATCATGAACGATGTCAGCGAACGCGCATGGCAGAAAGAACTCGGCGGCCAATGGACCAAGGGCAAAAGCGCCGACTCCTTCGCTCCCTTCGGCCCAATCCTCGTCACCCCCGACGAAGCCGGTGACCCCGACGCCCTCGACCTTTCCCTCTCCGTCAACGGCCACACCCGCCAGCAAAGCTCCACCGCCGACCTCATCTTCCCTGTCCCCTTCCTCATCAGCTACATCAGCCGCTTCATGACGCTCCTCCCCGGCGACGTCATCTCCACCGGCACCCCCTCTGGCGTCGGCGCTGGCGCCAACCCTCCGGAATTCCTCAAACCCGGCGACTTCGTCGAAGCCTCCGTCGCTGGCCTCGGCTCCCAGCGGAATCCCGTGACCCCAGCCCCCTGACCCCGCCCGCCGCTCCCTTCACACCTTCTTCACGGCTTCCCAAGGGTCGTTTACTGGCATCCCCGCGCCAGCCACCCACCTTGCGGCACTGCCATGAATCCTCCTCGGGAACCATCCTCGGACTCCAGCCACGACCACCACGGCCTCCACAAGCTGTCCGTCACCACCCTCGTCATCGCCGCCCTCGGCGTCGTCTTCGGCGACATCGGCACCAGCCCCATCTACACGCTGCGCGAATGCTTCAGCCCGGCCAGCCCGCACCACATCGACGCCTCTCCCGCTCACATCCTCGGGGTCGTCTCGCTCGTCCTCTGGTCCCTCATCATCCTCATCTGCATCAAATACCTCGTCTGCGTCCTCCGCGCCGACAATAAAGGCGAAGGCGGCATCCTCTCCCTCATGGCCCTCGCCGCTCACGGGCTCTCGGAACAATCCCGCCGCAGATCCTGCATCGTCATCCTCGGCCTCGCCGGCGCCGCGCTCCTCTTCGGCGACGGCATCATCACCCCAGCCATCTCCGTCCTCAGCGCCGTCGAAGGCCTCAAAGACGGCGGGCTCCTCGGCACCCCGCCCTCCCTCCCCGAAGCCGCCGCCGCATGGGAAATCCAGCGCCAGTGGCTCATCGTCGGCATCACAGCCGTCATCCTCATCGGCCTCTTCTCCGCTCAATTCCTCGGCACCGACCGCGTCGGCAAATGCTTCGGCCCACTCACCGCCATCTGGTTCCTCACCCTCGCCGGCATGGGCGCAGCCCAACTCTCCACCAACACCGACATCCTTGCCGCCTTCAACCCCATCCACGGCTGGCAATTCCTAACCTCCAGCGGCCACGCCGGCTTCGTCATCCTCGGCAGCGTCTTCCTCGCCGTCACCGGCGGCGAAGCCCTCTACGCCGACATGGGCCACTTCGGCCCAAACCCCATCCGCCGCGCATGGTTCTACCTCGTCTTCCCAGCCCTCGCCCTCAACTACCTCGGCCAGGGCGCTCTCCTCCTCAGCCACCCGGACGCCGCCCGCTCCCCGTTCTTCCAGATGGCCCCGCAATGGGCCACGCTCCCGCTCGTCCTCCTCGCCACCGCCGCCACCGTCATCGCCTCCCAGGCCCTCATCACAGGCACCTACTCCCTCACCCTCAGCGCGGTCCAACTCGGCTACCTCCCACGCATCAGCATCCGCCACACCTCCGAACACGCCCGCGGCCAGATCTACATCCCCCTCGTCAACTGGTCCCTCATGCTCGCCTGTCTCGCCCTCGTCGTCACCTTCAGATCTTCCTCCAACCTCGCCGCCGCCTACGGGGTCGCCGTCACCATGACGATGCTCATCACCACCATCCTCTTCGGCTTCGTCGCCCGTCTCCTCTGGCGCTGGTCCCTCCCAGCCACCCTCACCGTCTGCTCGATCTTCGGCATCATCGAATCAGGCTTCCTCGCCGCCAATCTCACCAAGTTCTTCCACGGCGGTTGGTTCCCCATCGCCACCGGCGCTCTCATCTTCGCCGTCATGACCACATGGGCCACCGGCCGAAAACTCGTCCGCGCCCGCCTCGACCAGTCCGCTCTCTCCCACGAAGCCCTCGTCGAATCCCTCAGTCGCCGCCCTCCCATCACCGTCCCCGGCACCGCCATCTTCCTCACCAGCACCCGCGGCCGTACCCCCATCGCCATGCTCCACAGTCTCAAACACTTCGGAGCCATCCACCAGCGCGTCATCTTCCTCACCATCGAGGTTCAGGACGAACCATGGATTCCCCCAAGCCGCCGTCTCTCCGTCGAACCCGTCGGCTCAGGCTTCTGGCGCGTCACCGGCCGCATCGGCTTCATGCAGAAACCTAACGTCCCTCGCATCCTCCGCCAGTGCACCTCCCTCGGCCTCGACATCAACCCGGACAACGCCACTTTCTTCACTGGCCGCGAAATCATCGTTCCCTCCGCGCGCCCAGGCATGGCCCGCTGGCGCGAACACCTCTTCGCCCTCGCCAGCAGTCTCGCCCAGCAACCCGCTTCCTACTTCCAGATTCCCGTAGGCAGAGTCATCGAACTGGGCCAGCAAGTCGAAATCTGACCCAGGCTCCCCACCATGGAACCAGACGCCGCCTCCAGAAAGGAATCCGACTCCCTCGCCCTCGTCGCCCAGTACAGCGGCGCTCTCGCCGTCGTCTTCTCCGTCGCCACCGCCTGCCGCGCCATCCTCCCGCAAACCGGCTACCTCTTCTCCGCCCTCATGTTCCTCATGGCCATCGTCCTCGCAGGAACCCGCTGGCACCGCGGCCCGGTCATCCTCATGGCCATCCTCAGCGCCCTCACATGGAACTTCGTCTTCCTCCAACCCCAATTCACCTTCCGCATCAAAAACCCAGGCGACCTCGCCGTCTTCGCTCTCTTCTTCATCGTCGCCCTCAGCATGGGCCACCTCACCTCCAACCTCCGCCAGCGCGAGGACGCCCTCGAACGCCACCACCGCGAACGCGAATCCCTCCTCGCAGAACGCCACCGCGCTAACCTCCTCGCAGAAAGTGAACGGCTCCACCGCACTCTCCTCGACAGCGTCTCCCACGAACTCAAAACCCCCATCACCATCATCCGCACCGCCCTCGACGGGCTCGCCTCCCCTAACCCCTACACCGCGGAAATCACCACCGCCACCCGCAGGCTCCAGCACATCGTCGACAACTTCCTCGGCATGACCCGCGTCGAAGCCGACGCCCTCCGCCCTAACCCCAACTGGGAAGAACTCAGAGACGTCATCCGCGCCGCCACCTCTCCTCTCGAAGAAGAATTCCGCTCCCGCCAACTCCTCACCTCCGGCCTCGATTCCCTCCCCCTCCTCAAACTCGACAGCCGTCTCCTCGCCCAGGCCCTCTCCAACATCCTCCACAACGCCACCTCCTATTCCCCTCAGGGCTCGCCCGTCGAAATCTCCGCCTCCTTCCTCGCCAATTCCCTCGAAATCTCCGTCCGCGACCACGGCCAAGGCATCCCCGAAGGCGCAGAAAATGCCGTCTTCGACAAATTCTACCGCGGCCCCGACGTCCACGCAGGCGGCACCGGCCTCGGCCTCGCCATCGCCCGAGGTCTCGTCCGCGCCATGAAAGGCGACATCTCCGCTAGCAATCACCCCGACGGCGGTGCCTGCTTCACCATCCGCCTCCCCGCCCAGGCCGCCCCTCTCTCCCCATGAACAAGGTCGTCATCATCGACGATGAACCTCAGGTCCGCCGTCTCCTCTCCATGGTCCTCAAAGCCCGCAACTACGAGGTCCACGAAGCCGAAGACGGTCCCTCCGGCCTTCAGCACATCGCCTTCCTCCGCCCCGACGCCGTCCTCCTCGACCTCGGCCTCCCAGCCATGGACGGGCTCTCCGTCCTCAAACGTCTCCGCGAATGGAGCGAGGTCCCCGTCCTCATCCTCAGCGTCCGCGACGAGGAAGCCCTCAAGGTCGAAGCCCTCGAAGCCGGAGCCGACGACTACGTCACCAAACCCTTCGGCACCGCAGAACTCCTCGCTCGCCTCGCCGTCATCCAACGCCGCCGCTTCACTCGCCAGCACCCGGAAATCACCGCCGGAACCCTGACGCTAAACCTCCTCCACCACGAAGCCTCCCTCGCCGGCGATCGCCTCAAGCTCACCCCCACCGAATTCTCCCTCCTCCACGCCCTCGCCGAACACGCCGGCCGCATCGTCACCTTCGGCCAGATCATCCGCCGGGTCTGGCCAGCCCAGCTCTCCGACCAAAGCGAGGCCCTCCGCGTCCACATCAGCCACCTCCGCCGCAAACTCGGCACCACCGGCCCGCAAATCATCAACGAACCCGGCATCGGCTACCGGCTCATCGATTCCTGACAACTCACCGCCACATCCCTCACACCCGGAACAACGCCCCCAGCTTCTTCCCCAGCAGCAACCCCGCCCCGCTGATCGTAATCGTCAGGAACACCATCGCCCACACCCCCAGCGCACTCGCCAGCGCATCCCCGTTCCCCAGATTCCCGAACAATTCGTAAATCGCCTTCGTGATCGGAAAATGCTCGCGCTTCTGCGCAAGGATCAGGCTGTCGCTCACCTCCAGCATCCCGAACGCAAACGCCAGCAGCGCCCCCGCAATCAGATTCGCAGAAATCAGCGGCAGCGTCACCCGCCAGATCGCCTTCAGCGGCGGACACCCCAGATTCTGCGCCGCTTCCTCCAGCACCGGACTCGTCTGCTGCAACCCCGCACTGGCACTCCGCACCACATACGGCAACCGCCGGATGCTGTACGCCACCACCAGCAGCAGCAGCGGATCATCATTCGGCCCTATCAGAAACCGGAACACCTGCCCCTCCCGCGTCATCGCCAGATAACCAAACGCCAGCACCAGCCCGGGCACCGCAATCGGCAGCATCGACAGCGCATCCAGTAAATGCCGCCCCGGCAGCTTCGTCCGCACCGTGATCCAAGCGATCGTAAAGCCCAGCACACAGTCAAACACCGTCGCCAGCCCCGCATACTTCAGGCTGTTCTGAATCGACGGCACCGTCAGGCTGTGCCCCAGCGCATCCCGGTAATGCTGCATCGTCCCGTGCGCCGGCAGCACCGTCCCGTACCAATCCCCCGAAAACGAGGTCAGCACCACCCCGATGTGCGGCAGCACCGCCAGAAAAATCACCAGCGCAAAGAAACCGCCCGCCGCCATCCCCTTCCACCCACGCAGCACTTTCATCTGGGCCGCCATGCTCGCCCGCCCCGCACTCGCATAATCACTCCGCCCGAACGCCAGCTTGCTCGCCAGAAACAGCAGCACGCTGATCACCAGCATCACCGCCACCAGCGCATACGGCAGCGGATTCCCCCCCATGTCCTTCGCCCCATCGAAAATCTGGACCGACGTCACCCGGCTGTAGTCAAAAATCAGCGGCACTCCTAACTCCGTAAAGCCCCAGATGAACACAATGCTCGCCCCCGCAAAAATCCCCGGCATCGCCAGCGGCAATGTCACCCGGAAAAACCGGCGCACCGGCGCACACCCCAGATTCTCCGCCGCCTCGTCCATCGCAGGATCCAGATTCGACAGCGCCGCCGTGATGTTCAAATAAAGAATCGGATACAGATGCAGGCTGTTCATCACAATCACCCCAGGCAATCTCCCCGCCCCTAGCCAATCCACCGGATGCCCCGCATCCATCAGTCCCATCCCGACAAACAGCGCATTCAACGCTCCCATCTGCCCAAGTATCTGCTTCACCCCGATCGCCCCCACAAACGGCGGCAGTATCAGCGGCACCAGCAGCAGCGACGTCAGCACCAACTTCCCCCGGAACTCGCACCGCGCCGCCAGCAATGCCAGCGGCAGCGCCAGCACCATCGCCCCAAGCGTGCTCCCCAACGCCATCTTCAGCGAATTGATCAATCCCTCCACATACACAGGATTGCTGAACACCAGCTTCACATACTCCAGCGTAAACACCCGCCCGCCCCCAGCCCGCGGCTTCAAAAACGCCTCCTGCACCGTCACCAGTATCGGCCACAGAAAAAACAACGCCATGAACGCCGCCGTGAACAACAGCACGATCACAGCAGGATGAAACGTTCGGCGCAGGGAATTCACACCCCCGCCGTAACCCCGCCCCTCGCCACGCGCAACCCTCGGAGCACCACGGCCCCTAATCATCCCTTCAACTCCACAAACGCCACCGCCGACGGATTCCCCACCGCCGCATAGTTCCCCGTGAACTCCAGACGCCCCGTCCGCTTATCCACCCGGAACACCGCCACATGGTCCGCCCGCTGATTGCAGCAGTACAGAAACCGCCCGCTCGGATCGATGCTGAAACTCCTCGGATAATTCCCGCGCGTCCACTCCTCCCCCACAAAACTCAGCGTCCCATCCCGCCCCACCGCAAAAATCCCGATGCTGTCATGCAGCCGGTTCCCCGCATACACAAACCGCCCATCCCCAGACACCAATATCCCCGAACAGAAATTGCTCCCCGCATACCCAGGCGGCAAACTCGAAATCGTCTGCCGCTCCACCAGCACGCCCTTCTCCCCATCATAGTCAAACACCGTGATCGTCGACGCTTCCTCCTGAATCACATACAACCGCCGCCCGTCCGGATGAAAATCAAAATGCCGCGGCCCATCCCCAGGAGGCAATGACACAAACGCCGGCTCCCCAGCCCGCAACTCCCCGCTCTTCTCGTCAAACCGCCACACATACAGCCGGTCCAACCCCAGATCCGTGTGCAGCACATGCTTCCCTCCCGCATCCGCCCGAATCATGTGCGCATGCGTCCGATCATGCCCGCTGAACGCAAAACTCCCCGCAGGCGCATGCGCCGACCTCGCCGGCCCGATCTCCCCCGCATCCTCACGCACACACACCGCCGCCCCCAATCGCCCATCCTCCAGCACCGGCAGCACCGCCACCGTCCCGCCAAAGTAATTCGCCACAAACAAAAACCGTCCCCCCGGATGCAGGCTCACATAAGTCGGCCCCGCCCCGCCCGACTCCACTTCATTGATCAACTTCAACCCGCCATCCGCCCCGCTCACCGCATACGCACTCACCGTCCCCACCTTCCCAGCCCCGCGCCGCTCCGTCTCGTTCGCAGCATACAGAAACTTCCCGTCCGCACTCACCACCAGACAACTC
>CANHUG010000030.1 GCA_947462995.1 Verrucomicrobiales bacterium
CTGCTCCCTCGCCACCACCCGCGCATCACTCCGAATCCGCCACGCCAACTGGTTCGTCCCCACATCAAACGCATACACCTTCGCCGCCCCATGCTGCAGCAGGCAATCCGTAAACCCCCCAGTACTCGCTCCCACATCCATCGCCACCATCCCCTCAGGATTAATCCCGAAATGCCCCAGCGCCCCCTCCAGCTTCAATCCGCCCCGGCTCACATACTTCGGCTTCTCCAGAACCTCCAGCACATCATCCCCACTCACCGCCTGCCCAGGCTTCGCCGCCGGCACTCCATTCACCCGCACTTCCCCAGCCAGCACCAGCCGTCTCCCCTGCTCACGCGAATCCACCAGCCCGCGGGCCGCAAGCTCTGCATCTAATCGCTGTCGCGCTGCCATCTTGTTCTCAAATCTCCACCTCCCCGATCCCCGAGGAAGTCCCGCCCCCTGCCCGCTCCTCCCACCCAGCGCAAGCGCCCATCTCTCGCCGCCCATCCTAGTCCGCCCCATCTCCCCCGGCTTGCACCCCCGCCACCCCCACGCCATCACTCTCCAGCCCGCATGATCTACCTCGACAACAACGCCACCACCCAACTCGACCCCGCCGTCCTCGAGGCCATGCTCCCTTTCCTCAAGGATCACTTCGCCAACCCCTCCAGCGCCTACTCCGCCGCCAAACCAGTCCGCAAAGCCGTCACCCTCGCCCGCGAACAAGCCGCCGCCTTCCTCGACTGCGACCCCGACGAAATCATCTTCACCAGCGGCGGCACCGAAGCCGACAACGCCGCCATCCTCTCCGCCCGCCGTCTCTACCCCGAAAAAAATCACTTCGTCACCTGCTCCGCAGAACACGACGCCGTCACTAATTGCCTCAAATCCCTCCAAGCCTCCGACGGCATCGAAATCACTTCACTCACCACCCGCCCCGACGGCACCATCGACCTCGACGAACTCCGCCACGCCATCCGCCCAGGCCGCACCGCCATGGTCACGCTCATGATGGCCAATAACGAAACCGGTGTCATCCAGCCCATCACCGCCGCCTCCGAAATCGCCGAATCCTCAGGCGCTCTCTTCCACACCGACGCCGTCCAGGCCGCCGCCAAAATCCCCATCCGTCTCCGCAACTCCTCCATCCACTCGCTCGCCCTCTCCGGTCACAAATTCCACGCCCCCAAAGGCGTCGGCATCCTCTACATCAACCGCCGCACCGCCTTCTCACCCCTCCTCACCGGCGGCAGTCAGGAAAATCAACGCCGCGCCGGCACCGAAAACCCCGCAGCCATCGCCGCACTCGGCACCGCCTGCCTCCTCGGCCTCCAGCACCTCGAATCCCTAACCTCCCACCCCGACCCCATCGCCGCACTCCGCGACCACTTCGAACTCCAGATCTCCTCCCTCATCGACGGCGTCACCATCAACGGCGCATCCGCCCCACGCACCCCCAACACCTCCAACCTCCGCATCACCGGCACCGAAGCCGCCGCCATGATGCTCCTCCTCGACCAGAAAGGCGTCTGCGTCAGCGCCGGCAGCGCCTGCCACTCCGGCTCCCTCCACACCTCCCCAGTTCTCGCCGCCATGGGCCTCTCCCCATCCGAAGCCCGCCAGTCCCTCCGCATCTCCTTCTCCAGATTCTCCACCCTCACAGAAACCAACACCGCCATCACCCACTTCGTCTCCGCCACCACCCGCGTCCGCTCCCTCCTCGCCAACTCCCCCTGACACCCGCTCTCCCAACACCCCCCTCCGAACAAGCAGCCGAAGGCTCTGGACTGCTGTCAGAATTACAGCTCTCCCTGCGCACAGAGTGCGCCTGCCAGCCCTCCCAACAAGCCCCTGGGATCGCGAGGCTCCGCACTCGCGCCACCCAACAAGCCCCTCTCCCAACCCGCCACCTCCTTCCTCCCCAGATGGCCTCACTCCTCGCGCCGCACACCCCTCTCCGCGGAATGGATGGTCCACTTTTCCATGTCAAGATAGAGTTCGTCGCAGGGATAAAGCTTCTTTCCGGCCTCCTTCTTATGAAAAAATGAAAAATGGTAGTACTCGCCGCAATCTGTGTAGATGGACCAGAGCAGACGATCCGGCCCGGCACAAAACTTCCCCACATAGGTGCCCGATGCCGTCGAAATCTCAAAACGACCGCGTGGAACAAGTGACGCAGACCCTGGAGGTGACTCGCCGGAACCGTCTCTCCAGTGCTCATGAAACCCTTCCAGAAAGGTCGAGTAGCGGCTACCCTGAAAAGCCAGTTTGGCACCGTCCACATAAATCGTAATCCCGGTTCCCTCGACCGGAACGCCGCCTTTAAGCTCATTCGTAAGGGCTTTGAGCGTATCCATACCGGCACCCGGCCCCGTAATAATGAGCGGCCCGGATGGACCGCAGCCCACCAATGATAACAAGATTACGGCAAGATACCTCATTTCAGCTTTTCTGTGATTCAAACCGGAGGCTCTGAGTTTACGGCACCTTGTTTCCATTCACAACGCCCCCATCTCCCCCAACAATACCCCCAATCTCAGGCTAGTCAACCCCGCCCCTACCTTGCCTCCCCCCCAAAAAGCCCCCGGGATCGCGAGACTCCGTACTCGCACCACCCAACAAGCCCCCCCTTCCGAACAAGCAGCCGCAGGCTCTGGACTGCTGTCAGAATTACAGCTCTCCCCGCGCACGGAGTGCGCCTGCCAGCCCTCGTAACAAGCCCTTCTCCCAACAAGCCAATCTCACTTCTCACTTCTTACTTCCCTCCCCCACACCCGATCCGTCCAATCCGTCAGATCCGTCCAATCTGCCCACCTCCATCAAGCAGCCATCCCCAGGACGCCTACTCTTCCTTCTCAGATTTCCCGGGGAAACCCAAAAGCCTCGCCCCTTCAGCATTAATCTTGTAGCAACCTCCGCCAGTAAGCACCTGCCCGATAAACATTTCTGCCCCACGTTGGGAAAGCGGCCTGATCTCCAAAACCGATATCAGGTCGTACTTCGGAAACATCTTAACCGCATAGCACTCCGTTTCCGTTTCGTTCAAAAACAAAACAATTCGTTCCAAACCCCCACTCGGCGAAGACGTCTCTACATTTCCCGTATACCGTGTGACGAACCTCTCATGGTCCTCGGCAATCGATCGCTTCGAGAATCGGGCCCGTTCACTTGATACCAGCAGCAGCGCTGCATCTCCCGTCTCGTTTGATGCAGACCAGGTCTCAGTATCGCAAAAAGTGAATTTCTTGGATGCCTCGGCAATGTCCCTGTGACCATTCATACTCGCGTTTCCCGCCTTCTCACCGCAAGAAACCGCCGCCAATCCAATCGGAACCACACAAATCAGGATCGCCTTCATCTTAGCCTCAAACATACCGGCATTTCACCATGGCGACAACAATTTTCCACCACCCATCCTCACAATCCCAACGGGCATGCGCCCTCAGCGGCATCTCCCTGACATTTCACAAATCACCCCTCCGCCATGTCCCCATCGCTCTCCGCGACCGTCAATTCCGTCCCCCGTACCTGAACCCCATCGAACTCCGCCGACCCCCCAATCGCCCCAAAACCTGACAGAACCCGCTGCGCGATCTCAATCCGCACCCCCGATCCTCCCTCACGGCCCCACCGGCACCGGCACAGGGGTCGGCACCGCCGGAACAGGAACCGCCGGAACCGGCACCGCAGGCACAGCCGGAACCTTCGCCGGAACTGCCGGCACAGGCATCACCTTCTCGTCCGGCATCCCCTTCAGCATCCGGTACAACTCACTGTCAGTCGACAGCACCACTGTCGTGTCCCGGTCAATCACCGTGCTGTATGCCTCCAGCGTTCGGCTGAAATCATAAAAACCCGCCGCCTCGGGCGACGCATTGTACGCCTGGGCATACACCTGCACCGCCTCCGCTTCCGCCTTCCCTCGAACCTCCTGAATCTTCCGGTACGCCTCCGACTCAATCTTCCGCAACTCCCGCTCGCGCTCCCCGCTGATCCGCGCCGCCTCCCCAGCCCCCTCCGACCGGAACTTCTCCGCAATCTGCTTCCGCTCGCTGATCATCCGCTGGTGAATCTTGTCCTCCACATTCTCACTGTAATTCAGCCGCTTGAACCGCACATCCAGCAACTCGATCCCGAAATCATTCTTCAACCGCGCCGCCGCACTCTCGTGGATCCGCTTCTCCACCTCTAACCGCCCCAACCGGATCGGCTCCAGCTTCGCCACATTGTCCCCGCTGTTCTGTACCTCAGGCACCGGCGGCCCCTTCAGCGACTTGTCCGTCCGGATGATCTCCATCAGGTCCTGCCGCGCCACCTCCACCAGCGTCGCCCCGCCGATAATGTCATCCAGCCGGCTCAACGCACTCCGCTCATCCCGCAGGCTCACAAAAAACTTCAGCGGATCCACAATCCTCCAACGCGCAAAGGTATCAATCTGCAGATAAACCTTGTCCAGCGTCTGCATCTTCTCCGGCGGCCCGTCCCACTCGATGATCCGCCGCTCAAACCGGTTCAGATCCTGAAGAAACGGCATCTTGAAATACAACCCGGGCTCCGTAATCGGATCCCTCACAATCCGCCCGAACTGCGTCACAATCACCTGCTCTGTCGGCCGCACCGTAAAGGCCATCCCCCACACCAGCACCACCGCCAGAATCGCCAGCGGAATCATCAGTATTCGTTTCATCTCTTGTAAATTGTCAGGGTTTTACCGCTGGCGGTTCGCTGGGGCCGCCGGAGCCAGCGGCTCCGTCCCAAGCGGCAGAAACGGCAGCACGTTCTTCGCCGATTCATCAATGATCACCTTTCTCCCCATCTTCGGCACCACCTCCGTCATCGTCTCCATATACATCCGCCGCCGCGTCACCTCCGGTGCCTTCCGGTACGCTTCGTAAATCGCCGTAAACCTCCCCGCATCACCATTCGCCTCGTTCACCCGCTTCAATGCATCCCCCTCCGCCTCGCTCATCTTCTGATCCGCCTCCCCCTTCGCCTTAGGCACCACTTTGTTGTACTCCGCCCTCGCCAGATTCACCATCTGATCCCGCTCCTGCTGCGCACGGTTCACATCCTCAAACGAATCCCTCACCGGCGGCGGCGGATTGATCGCCTTCAACTGCACCTGATCAATGCTCAACCCTAACTCGTACAGCTTCGCCAGCTCCTGCATCCGCTTCCGCGCCACAATCTCAATCTCCTGCCGCCCCAGCGTCAGCACATCATCCACTGTCCTGTCTCCCACAATCTCGCGCATCACCGCCTCCGCCGCATCCCGCAGGGTCTCCTGCGGATCCCGCGTGTGATACAAATGCACCACCAGATCATCAATGTGATACTGCACCACCCAGTCCACATGCACCGAATTCCTGTCCCCGGTCACCATGTTCTTCACAATCTCCGCATTCCCACCACCACCAGACTGATGCAGGTTCGTCGCCCCAGGCGTCCCATAGCCAAACTCCATCTTCAACTGCCGCTGCACCGGCATCACATCCACCGATTCAATCCCCATCGGCATCTTGAAATGCAACCCCGGCGGAATCCGGCTGTCAACAATCCGCCCGAACCTCAACCGCACCGCCTCCGACTCCGCAGGCACCACATACCACGTGCTCATCGCGAACAAAAGCACCGGCAACCCGATCAATCCCAAACCAACCCACCGCCCAAGCCGCGGGGGCAGCCGCGGCAACTCAATCTGCACATTGCTGAATTGACTCATACCTTTGTTCTCGTTGGGGGAATTGCGCTGGCACTTGCTGCCACCACACCCCACCATAAACCACTTCCCCCCAGACGCCAATGCGCCTTTTGATTTCCGGCATCGTCCTCACCATCGCCGCCACCGCGGCCTTCGTCTTCCTCCAGCGCCCTCCCGCGGACCCGCCCCTCGGCCCCGAACGCACCACCAAAGCCATGGTCTGGAAGGCCTCCCGCGGCCCCGGCAAATCCACCGTCTGGCTCTGCGGCTCCATCCACATCCTCCGCGAATCCGATTACCCCCTCCCCGCCCCATGGCGCAAAGCATGGGACCAATCCCGCCGCGTCGTCATGGAACTCAAACCCGGCACCACCGAAGACCCGGAAACCCAGAAGCTCTCCCTCGCCCTCTCCTCCCTCCCCACTGGCCAGTCCCTCCTCCCTTCCCTCTCCCCAGACACCAGCCGCGACTTCCTCGCATGGTGCTCCGACTCCAACATCTCCCCGGATTCCTTCCAGCACATGAAACCATGGATGGCTTCCCTCCGCGTCGGCATGACTTCCCTCGACAGGCTCGGCTTCAACGTCGCCCGCGGCATCGAACGCCACCTCGGTGCCCGTCTCGGCGAACGCTCCGCCGAAGGCCTCGAATCCGTCAGCCAGAGTCTCGGCATCCTCGACAGTCTCTCCTCGCAGGATCAGGACCTCATGCTCCGCCAAGCCATCGCCGACGCCAAATCCGCCCCCACCCGCATCACCCTCCTCGCGAACGCATGGCATGAAGGCGACACAACCACCCTCGACCGTCTCCTCCGCGACGGCTTCAAAGACTTCCCCTCCCTCCGCCAGCGCCTCATCGACGACCGCAACAAGGCATGGTTCCCCCGCATCCTCCAGCTCCTCGACGGCGATGAGGAATCCATCGTCATCGTCGGCGCAGGCCACCTCTCCGGCCCAGACAGTCTCATCGCCATGCTCGAAGCCAACGGCGTCTCGGTCTCCCAGCAGGAATACACCACCCGTCGCCTCGCCCCGCCCCCCTGACCGCCCCACGCAGTTTCACTGGCAGCTCATTCTGGCGGGTGTATAATCACCCCCATGATCTTGAAATTCCCTGCCGCTCTCAGCCGCCCGGTCCTCGCCGCCGCCAGCGTTCTCCTCCTTTCCCATTCCCCGGCCCGCGCCCAATCCCCAGTCCCAGAAGGCACCAGCCCAGCCTCCTTCGCCGCCGCCGCCAAACACCTCGAAATCGGCGGTCTCTTCTTCGGCTACATGGACCTCGACGGCGACCTCGCCAAACTAGCCGCCATCGGCGACAAACTCCTCGACGCAGCTCGCAAGGACGGCATCGCCACCCAGATCCCCGACAACATCAAGGCCGCCCCGCTCGTCGACGCCCTCGGCCTCACCAGCCTCAAAGGCCTCGGCTTCTCCTCCCGCGCCCTCGGCCCTGACCTGTTCCACAACCGCGCCCTCCTCGTCATGCCAGGCGGCGGTAAAGGGCTCCTCAAACTCTTCGGAAACAAACCCGCCCCAGTCGAAGTCGCCTCCTTCGCACCCAAAGACGCCGACATCGCCTATCAAGGCGAGTTCACCCTCTCCGCCCTCCGCGAAACCATGGAAGCCGTCCTCACCGCCGGCGGCGACGAAAACATGCTCGCCCAATTCAAAGGGCTCCTCGACTTCCCCATCCCCCCGCTCAACATGACCGCAGGCGAGGTCATCGAACAACTCAACATCAAGGTCATGACCGCGGCCTCCCTCAAGGACGACCGCAAATTCAATGTCCCCGGCGCCCCAGTCGCCATCCCGGCCGTCAATGCCATGATCTCCATCGAAGGGCTCGACTTCCTCATGGAAGCCCTCCTCGTCTTCGCCGGTGAAACCGACTCCGTCACCGTCGAAAAAGGCGACGGCTTCAACATCATCAAACCCGTCAACGCCCTCCCCGGCGAACTCGACTACTTCCGCCCCGCCCTCTACCACGACGTCAAATCCAAGAAGATCATCCTCACCACCCACGTCGACTACGCCCGCGCCGCCCTCGCCGGCACCGACCACCTCAAGGACAGCCCTGACTTCCAGAAGGCCACCTCCGGCCTCCCCGCCGAAGCCAACGGCATGACCTACGCCAGCGCCAAATTCCTCAAAACCATGTCCGGCCTCAGCAGCGAGATCATGAAGTCCACCGCCGACGCCAACGACGGCCCCGGCGCTGGCCTCGCCAAAGCATTCTCCAAAATCGCCGCCGAACTCTCCACACCCCCAGACCAGGGCATCGCCGGTACCTACTCCCATGTCCCCGAAGGCATGCTGTTCCTCTCGAACACCATGGAGAATCACAAACACACACTCGTCCAGGCAGCCGCCGTCCCGCTCGGCATCGCCGCCGCCGCCTTCGGTGCCAATTCCAATGTCGCCCAGGCCCTCGGTCGCGCCCGCGGCGAAGCCCCAGCCAAAGACGAAGCCGAAGAAACCCCGGACAACGACCCCGCTGCACCTAACAAAACTGTCCGCAGCAACCTCCAGCAGGTCGCCTTCGCCGCCCAGACGTGGTTCATCGACAACCCTTCCGCCAAGGAAGTCACCTACGAACAACTCGTCGCCGCCGAACTCCTCTTCGACATCACCCCAGCCTTCGGCGAACAATACAAGGGCCTCAAACTCTCCCGCACCGGCGGCCGGGTCTCCGTCAAACTCAAAGACGGTGACGACGTCAGCTTCGCCTACCCAGCCGTCACCGACTGACCCATCCCTTCCCTTCGGCCTCGCCCGCCTGAAACCCTAACCTTCCCACCGCCACCATGTTCCACCACTACGGCAATACCGTCCTCGCGGCCTCCCTCGCCGCAGCCGTTCTCTGCCTCGTGGCAGCCACATGGTGGTGGCGGGAACCTTCCTCCCGCTGGCTCACAGGAGCCGCCGCCGTCTTCCTCCTCATGCCCGTCACCATGCTCGTCCTCGTCCTCTTCCCAGGACTGGTCGACAGCCGCTACCGCACGTTCCGCTCGCTCTACTCCAGCATCCAGCCCGGCATGCACGCCGAAGCCGTCATCGCCCAGCTCAAGCAGCGCTACCCTCAAAACGGCCCGCGCCTCGCCCCCAGAATCTCCGCATCCCCTTCCTCCCTCGGCTTCCTCATGAACCCCGAAGGCCAGCCGGAACCCAATTCCGAAACCATCTCGGTCTCCCTCGCCGATGGCAAGGTCGTCAGCAAATCCTACTCCGCTGACTGACCGCCAGCCACGTAGTACGTCCTCACATACTCCCGCAGCGCCTCCCGCCACGGGCGCGCCGGAATCCCCAGCGCCTTCAGTTTTGTCAGGTCCATCGCCGTATACACCGGCCTCGGTGCAAGAAATCCTGTCATCTCCGCCAGTCTCTGCGCCCCCACCGTCCGGCACCGCAGCTCCACCCCCATCTCCGCAGCCACGTCCAGCGCCGCCTGCCCGTACTCCTGCCACGTGCACTCCCCCGTGTTCCCTAAATTGAACACGCCCTCCACGTCCTCCATCCCCAGCAATCGCTCCACCTGCTCCGCCAAATCCACGCTGTAACACGGGGTCGACCACTTGTCCCCAATCGCCGCACACGTCTCCTCACGCCGCGCCCGCTCAATCAATTGATCCGGAAACGCCGGCCGGTCCGGCCCGAACACCCACGACACCCGCGCCACCACCACCCGCGCCCCGCTCTCCAGCACCGCCCGCTCGCCCGCCAGCTTCGTCTTCGCATAAACCCCGCACGGCGCTAGCAGATCACCCTCTTTCCTCAATCCCGGCACCGTCCCGTCATACACATAGTCCGTCGACACCTGCACCATCCGCGCCCCCTGCGCCCAACAGTGCCCCGCAATCCGCCCCGCCGCCTCCGCATTCACCACCGCCGCTTCCTCCGGATGCAATTCACACCACTCCAGCGACGTCGCCGCCGCGCAGTGCACCACCGCATCATACGCCGCCGCCCCGAAATGATCGTCAATCCGCTCAGGCTCCCCGAGATCCACCGCCTTCCGGTCCCACGCCACCACCCGATGCCCGCGCAGTCTCAGATGCCGCGCCACCGCGCCCCCTAACCGACCCCCGGTCCCCGTCACAATCACTCGCATCGCTTGGTTCATCGTCGTGTTCTCCACCAGCCGCCATACCCGCCAACCGCAGCAGGTTCTCTGACGCTCTGATGCCTCCCCGCATACCACGCCCATCCCCACACGCAAGGTTCAACGCGCTCCCCTCAGCCCTCGATCCCCTGTCTCAATCCGCCTTCCGCAACGGCCGGAATGACGCCCACACCATCACCGCCACCCGCAAACCCACCAGTCCGCTCCGCATCCGCGCCATCATCACGCCACCCCTCCCTCCTCCCAGACTCCTCAGCGGCCCCGCACAATCCAGCACCGCCTCCGCCGCCGTAATCACCGCCAGCACCCGCTCGCCCGCCCCCGGCGCTTCAACCGCAGCCGCACGCACCCCCGCCAAGTGCCCCGCCAGCGCCGCCCGCTGCAGATCACACTCGATCACCACCAAGGCCTTCCTCACATCAGCCGCTTTCATGAAATCATCTGTGAAACCCACAGCGCATCCTTCCTGCATTGCGCCCGGCTTTCCGCAAACCAACCGCCCGCTCGCACCAGTCTCACCATCCTCCGGTACAACACCCACGCCCCGACCGCATACACACCTGTCATCCCCGCCACCACCGCCAAGGTCGCCGTGGTCTCAAGAATCATCACCGCCACCACCACCATTCCCAATCCCGCCAGCAGCAGCAGCACTCCCATCCCCATCACCAGCATCAGCAGTCGCACCACCAGATCACGAACCTCACCTAACTCAATCGCCGCCAGCAGCGCCCGGCTCGATCCCATCGCCGCCAGCCGCTCCGCCATCGTTGGCAGCGGCTGGCAGTCGTCAGGACTCGCAGCTTGTCGCTCCGTTGTCGTCCCCGGTTTCATTTCGCACGGCATCGGCAACGCGCCGCCATTAGCGCACCCAGCAACGCCCCAAGTCCAAGCCCTACCGCCATCGCCTTATACGGATGAAGGTGCATCGCCGAATTGGCCGCCACCGCACACTTCGTCGTCTCTTCCTTCAGTTCCTCACGAAAAGCCCGGCTGCTCGCAAACGCCGCCGCCAATCGCTGCCGCGCCTCTTCCACTCCAGCTCCTGCCATCTCCGATGTGGCTTCAATCAGCGATTTCGCAGCCTCGCTCAGGCGGGCGATCTCGTCGCCAATAGTTTGGGAATTCATATGCATAGTCATTTCTTTTAATTAGACGGGCCTCGCCCCGACGCGTCAGACGGACTTTCGCCCGGTGAAAAGCAGCACAACCCCGCCCACAAGGACAAGGACTCCCACAAACGGCGGCACCGGAATCGAATGCCATCGCTCCGCCGACACCTGCAGCGGCCCGGCATCAATCACCTTCTCCCGCGTGGACCACCGCACGCCCTCGTAAGATAGGGCAGCAATGCCGATAACAATCAGCGCAAAAGCAATAATGGTGCGGGTCTTCATGGATGCACTCAGCATCACCCCACCCCACCCCAACCACCATGGGGTGAAACCCTGCCTCTCTCACGCCTCTGCTCAGCGGTACGCCGCCACCGGCTTCGGCACCACGCCCATCGCTTCGTAATCAAACCCGCTCTCCAGCGGCTCATACTTCCCCACCACCTCCACACTCCGCTCGCCATCAATCGCCGCCTCCATCCCCAACCCCCAGTAGATCGCATTGATGATCATCCGCCGCAGCCCCGGATTCAGCAGGTCATGCCCGCTCCCCATCGTCGACTGAAACACCCGCGCATCCTTCCCCCCGCTCGTCTTCCACAACTTGTACCACGCCACCGGCAACGGCTCCAACTCCGGATTCGGCGCATCACCCGGCTGCCGCCCTAGCAACGGCTGCCCCCAAACCAGCGCCGTGCATCCCTCCGGAAGCTTCTTGCCCTCGGGATACGTCCGGTAAACATCCGAGTTCCCCCAGATGTCCTTCACCCCGCGCAGAATCGGATGATCCTTCTGCTCCGGCACCACATTCCCTCGCGTCGAATCCGCATGCCAGTTCCCATGGTGCCCCATGAACGATCCCCCTAGCACGTCATTCCCCCAATCCACCTGCTTCCCCCCGATCTTGTACGGCAACGCCCCGTGAAACCCGTGATTCCCCGTCCGCAGCGACATAAACGGCCGCCCGGAATCAATGTACTTCACAATCATCTCCCGCTCGCCCATCGGCAGGGTCAGCAATCGCGGAAAAAACACCACAAAATCTGCCCCCTCCAACAACTCCAGCCCCGGAATATGATGCTCCCGGAACTCTTTCCCTTTCTCGGGATACACCGGCATCGTCGGATCAACCTCCCCCTTCTCATTCACCCCGAACAGCACCGCGCAGTCAAATCCGTGATGCGTGCTCAGGATCTTCGCCATCATCGGCATCGACTGCTCGCTCCGGTACTCCTGATCCGCCGCAATCAGCACGATCCGCTTCCCCTTCCCAGGCCCCTCTCCCCCGGCATAACTCAACCACTGCGCCCTCTCACCCGCAGCAGTCCTCGCCCAGTTCTTCCCCGGCCCCTCACCCGCAAGCTTCTCCACACCAACCGGTGGTTCCGCACAAATCGTCCCCGTCACCAGCATCCCAGCCATCAGCAGCATCAGTTTCATATCGTCAGCAATTTCATTGTTAGAATCCCTTCCGCGTCCCTACTCCCGCGGCACTTCGTTCACCGTGTAATACGCCTTGTGGTGCAGCAGCTTCCGCCCGTCCGCACCCACCATCCCGGAAAGATCAAAATCATGAATGTGATCCTCCACCACCCGGTCCAGCTGCACCACCACCGACATCCCGTCCGCCGCCGGTTCCGCCTTCAGCACCTTCGGCGTCGTCTGGTCCACCTCGGGACTCCCGTACCCCGCATCGTAAACATGCGTGTACGTCGTGATCCCGTAAATCCCCACCATCGCCGCCGTCTCGCGATCCACCGGCTTCGTGAACTCTAACCTGAATCCATCCTTCCGGATCCGGATCTCCCGGATCTCAAACGGCACTTCCCCAATCCAGTCAATCCGCTGCAGCGCAAACGGGGTCGTCCCCCGCACCGGCCATTGGCTGTTCGTCGTAAACCCTCCCGTCATCAGCTGCCCGCCCGGCGAAAACTCCACGTTCATGATCCCCGTCGCCAGTCCCTCACGAAACGGATAACACGCCCCCTGCCAAACCCCATTCACCAGCTCCGTACTCGCCCGCATCACCACACTCAGCGAATAATCCCCCAGAAAAAACTGGTTCTCAAACGGCCCGAACTTCCCGCCCGTCTGGTTCAGCCGGAACCCGGAAATCGACCGCCCCATCTTGATATACGGAAACTTCACCGCCGGCGGCACCAGCTCCGGCACCCGCTTCTTCTCAATCCCCATCCGCGAATCACTCGCCGGCTCCCGCGCCGGGGCCTTCATCCCCTCCGCATACGGATACCAGTTGTAACTCGCCGGATGCCCAAGAAACCCTCCAGGCTTCAGATGCTTCAGCGAACAACACCCGTTCCAAGGCCCCTGGCTCTCAATCACAAACATCGCCCCCTCCGCATTCGCCGCCACCCCGCCAGGACTCCGCAATCCACTGCACACCGGAATCATCTTCCCCTCAGGCGTCACCTTCACCGCCCACCCGCGGAACAGATTGTGCGATTCATACGAACCACTCAACCCTAGCGCCACCCAGATGTTCCCCTCCGCATCATGCTTCGATCCAAACGCAAACTCATGCCCCTCCGCATACCCCCAGTTGCTCGTCAGCGCCTCATAACGGTCCGCCACTCCATCACCATCCGTATCCGCAATCCGCGTCACCTCACCCCACGTCGTCGCCGTCATCGCCCCGTCCTTCCACGACATCCCGAAAATCTCATCCTGCCCGCTCGCAAACAGATGAAACTCCGGCACCGGCGGGCTCTCGAACGCCCCCTTCACAAAATAGATGTCCCCGCGCCGCGTCCCCACCGCCAATCGCCCGTCCGGCAGCACCTCGAAGCTCCCCGGCCGCATCGGCACCCCCGGCGGGATCGCCACCTCCACAATCGGATAGTACTTCGCCTCCTCCGCCGCCGTTCCCCACATCGCCCCAAGGTCTTCCTCGGCACCCGCAGGAACCGCCAGCACCATCGCCATCAGAACAGGATATCCGCTGTACCTTACCATCTGTATTCTAGTGTTAGTGTTGTCCGGCCCGCCGGAAGCTTCATCATCAGCAGCACCTCCGCAGGCGACCCCTCCCGAACCACCCCGCCATGCTCGCTCGTCACCCGCAGCGACAGCTTGCCCACCTTGAACGCTCGATCCCCCTCCGCCACCGCCGTCTCCCCAGCCGCCGCCCGGAAATAGAACGGCTCCGCCGCCGCCGCCGTCTCAAACGTCATCGTCCGCCGGAAATACGCCTTCCCTTCCCCATCCTTCACATCCTCGAAAAAGTCCCGCACCTTCACCCCGCCATACTCATAGAAAAATTCCGGCCGCCTCGCCTTGTCCAGCTGATACCCACGGAACTGATACCCCTGATCCTGCGGAAACCCATAATTCGTCTTCCCCTTGTACGGCCAGCTCTCATCCATCGACCCCAGCCGATGAAACGGAATCCCCGGCGGAAAACTCACCTGATCTCCCCCGCGTGGATGAAAATGCCCCGCATCCACACTCGCAAACTCTCCCTTCCAGATCTGCCGCAACGCCATCTCCCCGGAATCAAACGCCAGACTGATCCGCTCAGGATAACCCACCGCTATCCCCCGATACCCGATCGGGCTCTGCCCGCGGCACAGCTCCGTCACATCACTCACCCGCAATTCGTTAGACTGCCGCGACAACCCCATCGGCTTCTTCGCCTTCCCCCCGTCCTCCAGATACGCCCACAACGCCTCAATCTGCTGCGCCGTATCACCCCCTAAAATGTTCGGCCGCGTCGTCACCCCGTCCGGCCAGTAACTCGGCATGATCACCGTCGGATGAAACCGCGTCGGCTGTCTCATATAAAGCCCAAACCAGTTCTTCTGCAGCCGACTCGTCACATTCACCAGATCCAATGCCGCCAGCTCCCCAGTCTTCTGCCCGTTGAATTCATGGCACACAATGCACCCGAACCCGCTCACCCCCATCATCTCATACCCCGCCGCCTTCGATTCCTGAAGATTCGCTACCTTAGGAATCACCGCGTCCTCCAGCCGATCCACCTTCCCGAACAACGTCGCCAGATGCCCCACATTCCGCTCCCCGAACTTCGGCATCACCGCGTCCAGATAAGGCCGCTGGCGCTTCCCGTTTACTAACACCTCACGCAGCCACTCCGGCGTCAGCTTCGCCCCGACATGCGACAGCGGCGGCGGTACCCGACCCTGATCTCCCAGCGACGGCTGCGTCCCCGTGAACATCGCCCGCCGCTCCGCCGACAAACTCCCCAATCCGCTCCGTTCATGACACGCCAGGCAATTCAGCGACACCATGGTCTGATTAATCCGCTGCTCGTCACTGAACGCCACATCCTCCGCCTCCGGCAGCGCCGCCACAATCCATTCCCGCTGCTCCGCACTCAGATCAAACTTCGGCCACGCCCCCGTTCCATCCCCCAGACACCCGCGCCCGGCCGCCAATCCATTCAAAGACGCCCGCCGCTTCCCCTCCACCCCCACATCATCATGACAATTCGCACACCCTGACTCCCCGAACAACTCCCGCCCCCGCATCGCCAGCACCGGATCAACCACCAGCGGCTCAAACGCCGGCACCGGCTTCTCCGTCGCACTCAGCATCGCCCCAGGCACCGGCTGCCGCTCCATCCCCGGCCCTTCCATCTCGCACGAAAACTTCGGCTCATGCCCGGTGTGAAAATACGTCAGCTCCACCCGGTGCCCGCCCGCCTTCAACTCCACCGTCCCTGACAACTCCCGCACGCCCCGGCGATCGCTAGGACCCACCTCCAGCAGCGCCGCCCCATCCACCAGCAGCGACCCGCCATTCATCACCAGATGAAACGTGTACTTCCCAGGCATCGCCACCGTCATCCATCCCTCATAGCGAATCGCACTGTGGTGCCGCACTTCCCCCAACGACTTCAGCGCAAAATCACCCACCTGCCCGCCCCGCTCCGGCTTCACTTCGTCACTCTTCAATCCCTCCCACACTTTGCCCCGATACAAGGTGTAAACCAGGCCGCCCGGCACCCTGGTATCCTTCAGCAAAAAATGGGCGATCCGCTCCACATCCCGACCATCCATCGCCAGTTCCGGCATCCTCCCCGACGGCCGCACCGCATGCGGATCCCGCAGAAATCCCACCAGACTCCGGAAGCTGTACTTCCGCTCCAATGCCCCCAGCGGCACCGACCCAGCCATCGGCAATTCCTTCCCGTCATCGTCCCGCGGCGCATGGCACGCCGCACACCCCCGCGCATGAAACAACCGCTTCCCCTCCACCGCCGCCACCGCATCCGGGGCCTCCGGCGCAAAGGTCTGCTCCCCAAGCGACAGCAGAAAATGCGTCAGCGCCTTCGCCCGCTTCGTCTTCTCCCCCGGAGCCAGCCCAGCCATCACATCAGGCATCGTCGTCCCCGGCTTCACCCCGTGCACATCCTTCAAATACGCTTCCACATAACGGGGATCCACCCGCGAACCCAAACCCGCCAATCGCGGCGCCACCTTCGACCGCGCCTTCAATGCCTCCGCCGCCCCAGCCTCCCCGTGACACGCCACACAGTTCAATTCCCCAATCAGCACCTGCCCTCTCTCCTTCGCCTCCATCTGCGCCCCGCTCAATCCACCCACCACCACTTCCGCTCGCACCCCGCACCCGACACCCACCAGCGCCAACGCCAGCCGCACCGCGCCCCACGGGCCCGCTTTCTTGAATCTCGTGTCTCTCAGCTTCATCGGCAGTTTGGTTTCAAGTCCGCGCACAATCCCGTCGAACTTCCCCGATTCTCACCGCCCGCGCCCGGAACGCCAGTCTTTTCCAATCGCCAACCCCAACCCACCAATCCGCCCCGCGGTTGCGCACCCGACTCCTCCGCGTATCTCCACCCCATGGGTTTCGTGCACAATTTCAGTTACAATTTCGCCAAGACCGTCGGCCGCGCCGCACTCGATCTCCAGGTCTCCGGACGGGAACACCTCATCGAAGACGGCCCCGCCCTCATCTGCGCCAATCACGTCAGCTACCTCGACCCTCCCCTCGTCGGCACTTCCTTCGACAACCCCATCCACTACCTCGCCCGCAAATCCCTCTACTCCAACGCCTTCGCACGCTGGCTCTTCCCCAAACTCAACGTCGTCCCCATCGACCAGGACCGCGCCGGCTTCACCGGACTCAAATCAATCATCCGTCTCCTCAAAGAAGGAAAACGCGTCATCATCTTCCCAGAAGGCGCCCGCTCCACCGACGGCAATCTCCAGCGCGGCCAGCCCGGCACCGGGCTCGTCGTCACCAAAGCAAAAGTCCCCGTCCTCCCCATGCGCATCTTCGGAGCCCACGAA
This sequence comes from Verrucomicrobiales bacterium, assembly GCA_947462995.1. Taxonomy (GTDB): domain Bacteria; phylum Verrucomicrobiota; class Verrucomicrobiia; order Verrucomicrobiales; family V1-33; genus V1-33. Next base: position 17,208 of record CANHUG010000030.1, read on the forward strand.
GCCCTCCCCTACGGCTCCGGCCGCTTCCAAACCTCCACCGTCACCGTCGTCGCCGGCCCAGTCATCCGCTTCGACCTCGAATCCCTCCCCGATTCCAAGGACCACTATCAAATCGTCAGCGACCGCATCATGGAAGCCATCGCCGCCATCTCCTGCCCCACCGACCGCATCCCCGCACCACGCCTGACACCCTGATGCACCTCAGCGTCGTCATCCCGGCATGGAACGAGGAAAAACTCCTCCCTGCTACCCTCCTCGCCCTCCACTCCGCCTGCGCGTCATTCCCCTCTCTCGGCCTCACCTACGAGGTAATCGTCTGCGATAACAATTCCACCGACCGCACCGCCGAGGTCGCCCGCGCCTCGGGAGCCACCGTCGTGTTCGAACCAGTCAACCAGATCAGCCGCGCCCGCAACACCGGCGCCGCCGCCGCCTCCGGTTCATGGCTCCTCTTCCTCGACGCCGACTCCACCCCGTCCGCACCACTCATGCAGGACCTCGCAGCCACCATCGCCAGACCTGACGTCCTCTTCGGCGGCTGCGCCCTCGTCATGGACCAACCCCTCCCAGGTGCCGAATTCTTCATCCGCCAATGGCACCGGATCGCCCGATGGAAACAGTGGGCCGCCGGATCCTTCTTCTTCGTCCGCCGCGACGCCTTCACCGAATCCGGCGGCTTCAGCCTCGACTTCTTCGCCGCAGAAGAACTCGAACTCAGCGACCGTCTCAAAAAAATCGCCCGACGCCAGAACCAGCACTTCGTCTTCCTCACCAATCACCCGCTCGTCACCTCCGCCCGCAAACTCGCCTTCCGCAGCCCAGCCTCACACTTCTGGTTCATGCTCAAAACCGCCCTCACCGGCGGCCGCACCCTCAAACGCCGCGAATCCTGCGACATCTGGTACGACGGCCGCCGCTAACTGCCCCAAAGTGGCACGGGCATCCTGCCTGTGCCCCCTCCCATAACAAGGCCGTCCCGGCCTTGCCCCCCCTCCCCAAAGCGGCACGGGCCTCCCCAATCCCAAAGGGGTTGCGTACCCCAGCCCAGGGTTGGCCTGCACCGCGGGCCTACCCTGGGTCCCCAACACCAACAAATCCCCCATCCCAACGGGATTGCGTCCCCTAGCCGAGGGTTGACCTGCCCCACACAGGCCTACCCTGGGCCCGCCACACTAATACATCACCAACCCCAACAGGATTGCGCCCCCAACGGCATCTCCCTCGCATTTCACAAACCACCGTCCGCCACCGCGTGTTCCGTCCCAACCACCGGCACCCCATCCCGCAACAACCACCTCAGAACTGCCCCGCACCCCGCCCAACCAATCCAGAGCAACGCTCTGAGTCCCCCCACCAACCCAATCCCGCGCGTTCTGTAGGAACGCCGTATACCAGCCCAGAGCAGCGCTCTGGGTCCCCCACCAACCCAATCCCCCGCGTTCTGTAGGAACGCCGCATACCAGCCCAGAGCACCGCTCTGGGAAAGCCGTATACCA
>CANHUG010000031.1 GCA_947462995.1 Verrucomicrobiales bacterium
ACGGCGGCTTTGGGGACGCCTGGGTATGTGGAACCGGCGCGGGCGGAGGAGCCGGTGGCGAATCCGGAGGTTGATCTGCGGATAACGGGGATGCCGGTGAATTACACGGATGTCTGGAAGTTCTGGCGGGATGCGGCGGATCCGGATGGGGTGAATCCTGAGGGGACGTGGATGGCTCCGGATTTTGCGGATGGGGCGTGGCTGACTGGCGGCGGGTTGCTGGGGGCCGAGACGAATGCGTCGCTGACGCCGTTGATTCAGACGAATTTTGCGACGGGGTACGATTCGAATCTGCTGACGTATTATTTCCGGAGGACGTTCACGTGGAATGGGGCGCTGACGGGGAACAGCTTTGTGCTCGACCAGTATGTGGACGACGGTGTGGTTTATTACCTGAACGGGCGGGAGTTGGGGGGGCCGAACAGCGGGCGGGTGCGGATGAATGCGGGTGAGGTGACGCATGCGAGTGCGGCGAATGCATTGCCGACGGGAGGCGATGCGTTTGAGGAGCTTGGGATTCTGACGGGAACGCTGGATGGGCAGTTGGTGGCTGGGACGAACGTGTTGTGTGCGGAGGTGCACCAGAGCGGGATCGGGAGCAGTGACATGATTTTCGGGGCGCGGTTCAAGATATTGTCGCAGCCGCCGGGAGGGGTGATGATCAATGAGGTGAAGCCTGGGGTGGCGGGTGGTGGGTTTGTGGAGTTTTTCAATCCGGGGACGGTGCCGGTGGATTTGAATGGGTGGTATTTGAGTGACAGTGCGGCGAACCTGACGAAGTTCCGGATTGGCGCGTCGATGGTGGTGCCGCCGTCCGGGTTGGTGACGATTGGTTATGCGGAGAGCGGGTTGGCATTGACGTCTCCGATTGTGGTGATTCTGACGCAGCCGGATGGGATCACGCGGCAGAGCATGATCAGCAGCGGGATGGGTGTGGATGGGAGGTCGGTGGGGCGCAAGCCGAGTGGGAGCGGGAACTGGTTTCTGTTCACGCAGCCGACGCCTGGGGCGTCGAATGAGTCGCTACTGGCTGGAGGGCGGTCGCCGTTGCGGTTGAGCGAGGCTGGGTTTGGAGCGGCTGGCGGGGTGGAGTGGGTGGAATTGTACAATGCGGGGAGTGGGGTGATTGACCTGACTGGATTGTCGGTGGCGGGGCGGAGTGATCTTGGAGGCAAGGTGGGGTTGAGCGGGACGATTGCGGCGGGCGGTTATGCGAGTGTGAACGTGAATTTTCCGACGGATGCGAATGGGGATGTGACGCTTTATGTGGTGGACGGGGGGAACAATGTGCTATCGGCGGCGGCGATTGAGCGGCGGCCGGGGTTGCCTTCGATGGGGTCGTGGCCGGCGGGGAGTGAGGAGTGGTATGCAGCGGCGGTGGGGACGAGGAATGCGGCGAACAATCCTGTGCGGAACACGGACATTGTGATCAACGAGATCATGTTTGATCCGCCGTCGGGGCATGTGAAAGGTGAGTATGTGGAGCTGACGAACAAGGGTGGGGCGACGGTGGATTTGTCAGGGTGGCGGTTCAGCAAAGGGATTGATTTTGATTTTCCTGCGGGCGTGACGCTGGCTCCGGGGGCGTTTCTGGTGGTGGCGAATGATCCGGCGTGGATGACGGCGACCTACGGGGGCGGGGTGCGGGTGCTGGGGCCGGTGAGTGGCACATTGAGGAATGGGGGCGAGCGCATCCGGTTGGAGGATGCGAATCAGAATCTGGCTGACACGGTGATTTACAATTCTGGCGGGCAGTGGCCGACTGGGCCGGACGGGATGGGGAACAGCCTTGAGCTGATGCATCCGGCGATGGACAACAGTCAGGCGTCGGCGTGGCGTGCGAGTGATGAGAGTGGCAAGTCGGTGTTTCAGACATTCACGCACACGGGGACTTACAAGCAGCTGCGGGGCGCGCCGACCGCGGACACCGCGTATAAGGAGTTGCTGCTGAATCTGGTGAGTGACGGGCACCTTGTGTTGCGGAATGTGAGGCTGACGGCGGCGGCGAATCCGTCGGTGAATCTTATCCCGAATGGGGATGTGACATCGCACGGGACGGGGACGGGTGTGAACGGGTTTCTGTGTACGGGGACGCATTGTCTGAGCGACACGCTGTCGGACGGGCTGCATCTGATCAGCTATGGGTCAGGGGACACGAAGGCGAACAAGGCGGAGGTTGATGTGACTGGGATTGCCGGGAGTGTGGCGGCACCGGGGACGTATACGCTGTCGTTTGAGGGTCGGTGGGTATCGGGGATGCCGCTGCTGGTGGCGCAGACGTGGGACCGGAGTTTCGGGCGGGTGTTTCGTTTTCCGGTGCCGAACAATCTGGGGACGCCGGGTGTGGCGAATTCGCGGGTGGCAGCTGCGCCGGTGCCGACGGTTGATGAACTGATGCACGTTCCTGCGGTGCCGACGTCGACGCAGCCGGTGACGGTGACGGCTAGGGTGAGTTCGGTGGATCCGCTGGTGACGGTGACGCTGTGGGAGCGGTTGGATACGACGACTGGGAATGCGACGTGGAACGGGTTGGCGATGAATGATGCGGGGACGGGTGGGGACGCGAAGGCGGGGGATGGATTGTGGACGGGGACGATTCCGGCGCGGGCGGACGGGACGATTGTGCAGTTTCATGTGAGGGCGTCGACGGCGGCGCAGACGAATGACAGTCCGCGTGATCCGCGGGGGGTGACTGGGGTGAACGGGTCTGTGCTGGCGGTGCCGCAGCGGCCGGCGATGTACATTGTGGACAATTCGCCGCCGGTGGCTGGGCCTGGGTTGAACATGCAGCGGTTTGTGCTGTCGCGGTATCACCGGGGGGCGATGAATCCGGGGACTGGGTTCAGCACCACGTGGGACTGGGACCACCAGCGGATGTCGAATTTCGGGTGGAACTGCACGGTGATCATCAACGAGCGGGATGTGAGGTATAATGGGGAGATCCGGCGTGGGGGGAGTCCGTGGACGCGAACGGCTAACAACAGCCTTGAGCGGGCGCGCTGGCGTTCGCCGGCGGACAATCAGTATCGGAGTCAGTCGAAGTGGGCGATCGACAGTGACGGGACGACGACGAATACGGCGTCACGTTTTCACAACCGGATGGTGCGTTACATGATGTATCTGATGGGATATCCGGTGCCGTATTCGGAGTTTGTGCAGTGGGTGGTGAACGAGGATGCGCCGTCGTTCCGTGAGGCGATGGAGATGACGGACAGCGACTTTTTTGATCGGGCGTATGGGGACGGTGGGGAGTTGTTTGAGATTGATGATTCGTGGTTCATGTATGACACGAATCTGCATGATGACCGATTGGATGCGGGGAGTGTGACTGGGCGGTGGTCACTGACGGACTGGACGAATACTGCGGCGGGAGCGAATCCCGGGGAGGAGAGCCCGATTTTCTTCCATGGGAACTGGCCGTTGCGGTTTCCTGAGGGTGAGTATGACGGGACGGCGTATGCCGGGCTGGCGTCGTTCATGAAGCTGGTGTATAACAACAACAGCGGGGCGATTGCGAACGATGCGGTGTTCCGGGAGCAGTTTGAGCGGATGATGGATACGGACCGGGCGGCGCTTTACACTGCGGTGCGGGGGTATGTGGGGGACTGGGATAATTTCACGCTGAATCGTGGGAAGAACGGGTATTTTTACCGGCGGCCGACGGATGGTCGGTTTGAGTTTCATCACTGGGACAGTGATCTGGCGTTCCAGAACGCTGCGGAGGCGTTCATTGGGACGGCGGGTGGGATCGGGTGGTCGAACCTGTCGAACCGGCCGTGGTTCCGGCAGAGGTATTCGTATTATCTGTCGGAGCTGGTGGGGCGGTATACGAATGGGTCGGCGCGGATGACGGCGTATCTGACTGCGTTGAACTATCAGTCGGCGAACACGAATCCGCTGGCACCGTTCAAGACGACTGGGCCGAATACGTTCAGTTATCCTGGTTGGTTTTCGGGGCGGCAGACGGCGGCGATAGCGAGCATCAATTCGATGGGTGGGACGAATTACACGCGGGTGTTTGCGGTGACGACGGCGAACAACCAAACGGTGACGAATCCGCTGTTCACGTTGAATGGGAATGCATCGAGCCGGACTCAGCGGGTGGTGGTGGTGGGGCATCCGGAGGCGGTGTTTGCGTGGGTGCCGACGACGTCGAATCTTGGGTTGTGGACAGTGACGGGAGTGGCGCTGAACAGCGGGGCGAATGTGCTGGCGGTGAATGCGCTGGACAGCGAGGGCGTGGTGATTGGGACTGCGACGATCAATGTGACGCTGAGTGTGAATGCGCCGCCGGTGGCGGTGCTGGCGGCTGAACCGTCGACGTTGAAGGTGGCGGCGAACGAGCCGGTGGTGTTTGACGGGACGGGGAGTTTTGATCCTGAGGGCGGGGTAGTGACGTATGCGTGGAGTGTTGCGCCTGCGACTGGGTTCAGTGCGTCCGGGACGGTGGCTGGGCGTCGGGAGTACCGTTTTTTTGTGCCTGGGGTGTATGCGGTGACGATGACTGTGACGGACGTGCAGGGTGCGGTGGGGGTGCAGACGCGGGATGTGACGGTGTACAACGCGAATGATTATGTGTCGTTTGCGGGCGGGGATCCGGCGGCGGCGGGGTATCTGGTGGAGAATGTGGAGTATCGGGATAACTTTTCGCCGGGGGCGTATTATTCGCTGGAGGATTTCAGCGGACGACTGGTGATTGATGTGAGGGACACGGTGGCGCTGCCACTGACGACGGTGAGTCCGGCGTTTCCGATGGTGACGCGGGCATTGCCTGGGGCAACGGATTTTGTGCTGCAGACGGAGTTTGAGCCGATGACGCGGGAGTTTGGGAACTGGCAGGCTGGGTTGTGGATGCAGGTGCAGGAGGGCGGGCAGCCGGTGACGTATGTGTTCAGTCTGGATGGTGGCACGGCGTTGAATGTGAGGCGCGGGGTGGCGCCGAATCCGTTTTCGTTCATTGGGACGGTGAGCGGGTATGCGGGGAGCGGGGCATCGCTGCGGGTGTCGCGGTCCGGTGGGACGCTGGTGTTTCAGCGGAAGAACGGATTGGTGTGGACGACGGTGAACACGCAGGCGCTGCCGGCGGGATCGGTGGCGCTGCGCGGGGGGATTTTCACGTCGACGTCGGTGGCGACGAATTCGCGGACTGGGTTCAACTATTTGCTGGTGTCGGATACGGCGGCGGCGAATCCTGTGCTGGCAGGGTTGCGGGTGACGGAGGTGCACTACAATCCGGTGCCGGGGGGAGTGGAGTTCATCGAGTTGCGGAATACGGGGAATCAGTCGGTGAGTCTGAGCGGGGTGACGTTTGATGCGGGGGCGCCGTTTGCGATGGCTGGCACGCCGGTGACGCCGTACACGTTCGGGGCGGAGAGTCTGGCGCCGGGCGAGTTCATTGTGATTCCGGAGAATACGGCGCAGTTTCAGGCGTTGTACGGGCCGGGGATCCGGCTGGCTCCGGCGTGGACGAGCGGGGGGCTATCGAATGGTGGTGAGCGGGTGGTGCTGATGGATGGGTCCGCGAATGTGATTCATGATTTCAGTTATGACGATGCGGTGCCGTGGCCATTGGCTGCGGACGGGACTGGGCCGTCGCTTGAGGTGATCAGCACGTCGGGTGACTACAATGATGGGACGAACTGGCGGGCGAGTGGTGAGTTTGGGGGGAGTCCAGGGCGGCTTGGGGCTGGGCCTGACACGGATGGTGACGGGACGCCGGACAGTCTGGAGGCGTTGTTCGGGACGAATCCTGCGAGTGGGGGGTCATTGCCGGCGGTGACGGTGTCGGTGAATGGTGTGACTGGGGCGGTGACCTTGGCGTGGCCGAGTGTGGCTGGGGTGGCGTATCGGGTGGAGAACAGCGACAATCTGGCGTCGTGGGTGGCGTTGCAGACGGTGACTGGGGTGGGGACGTGGAGTTACACGCCTGAGCCTGGGCAGATGCGGCGGTATTACCGGGTGGTGGCGTATTTGCCGTGATGGATTGGCGTGGATGGAGACGGCGAGTTGTCGGTGGAGGCAATTCGTGATTGATTGCGGTCTTAATCCGGGTTCCCTGAACTGGTGTCATACCAGGTTTTCGCGCGAAAGTACCGACCGAAGACGTTTGAGGACGTTCTCGGGCAGGATCATGTGGTTCGGACGTTGAGGAATGCGATCACGCAGAACCGATTGGCGCATGCGTATCTGTTTGTCGGGCCGCGTGGGACGGGGAAGACGAGCACGAGCCGGATTTTTGCGAAGGCGTTGAACTGCACTGGTGGGCCGCGTGTGGATTTTGATCCGGACGAGGATGTGTGTGTGGAGATTGCGGAGGGACGGAGCCTTGATGTGACGGAGATTGACGGGGCGTCGAACAACAGTGTGGATGACATCCGGGCGTTGCGGGAGGGGGTGAACTATGCTCCGGCGCGTGGGCAGTTCCGGATCTACTACATTGACGAGGTGCACATGCTGACGACGAATGCCTTCAACGCGTTGCTGAAGACGCTGGAGGAGCCGCCGGCGCATGTGAAGTTCATCTTTGCGACGACCGAGGCGCACAAGATCCTGCCGACGATTCTGAGCCGGTGTCAGCGGTTTGATCTGCGGAAGATCCCTGCGCCGATGATTGCGAAGCATCTGCTGCATATTGCGGACCTTGAGCGGGTGGAGTTGGAGCCGTTGGCGGCGCATGCGATTGCGGCTGGGGCGGACGGGGGGATGCGGGATGCGCAGTCGATGCTGGACCAACTGGTGGCGTTCTGCGGGAGCCGGATTGCGGAGCAGGATGTGCTGGATGTGTTCGGGTTCACGAGTCATCAGAGCATTGGCGGGTTGTGCGGGGCGATTCTGAGCGGGCGGAGTGCGGAGGCGCTGGACCGGGTTTGTCAGGAGGCGGAGCAGGGGCGTGATCTGACGCGATTGCTGACGGATCTGATTTTTCATCTGAGGAATCTGATGGTGCACCAGGTGGATCCTGAGATTGCGATGAGGGACATGCCGCCGGAGACGGCGGCGATGTTGTCGGAGCAGGCTGCGCAGATCAGCCGGGAGAAGCTGCTGCTGCTGATTGATCAGTTTGCTGAGGTGGAGAGCACGATGAAGTGGGCGCTGAACAAGCGGCTGTATCTTGAGGTGGGGATCATCCGTGCGACGCAGTTGCTAGGGGAGTCGACGCTGAGCGATGTGATTCTGGCGTTGCGGGGATCGTTGGAGGGGTTGCCGACTGCGGGATTGAGCGGCGGTGGAGGTGGAGCGGTGGTGGCGGCGCGAGGGCCGGTGGAGGTTCCGGTGAGGAAGGTGGAGACTGCGGCGGAGGCGCCGGTGAAGATGGGTTCGATGGCGGATGCGGTGCGTGCGGCGGTTGGGGCTGGGCGTGGTGTTCCGGTGGTGCCGGTGGTGCCTGCGAGTGTTCCGGTGGCGGCGGTGGTTGAGAAAAAGGAGCCGGTGGTGGAACCGGTGACAGAGGTTGTTAGGCCTGAGGTGTCGGTGAGGGTGCCTGACGCGGCGTTGTGGGAGGAAATCCGGGGTGAGTTTTCGCGGCGGATGCCGATGCAGGGGGCGTTTGCGGCGGAGGCGGTGTTTCTGCGGGCGGAGGGTCGGACGGTGGTGATCGGGTTTCCGGAGTCGCAGGCGACGGCGAGTCAGAGTCTGATGAGGCCTGCGGCGAAGGCGAGTCTGGAGCGGGTGGCGGCGGAGGTATCCGGGCAGGATCTGGTGTTCCGGGCGGAGGTGAGAGCGGATCTGGTGCCGGTGCCGTTGCCGGAGTCGACGGCGGGGCAGTCGAGGGTGGAGGTGCCTGTGGCGGTGGCGGAGGTGAAGGTTGAGGCGGCGGCGGGGGCGACGCCGGAGGCTGTGATGGCTGAGTTCATGGATGACCCGCTGATCCGGGAGGCGCTGAAGGTGTTTGAGGCGACGGTGGTTGGAGGGAAGTGAGGAGGAACTGGCGGGTGGGAGGTATTGTGAAATCTGAAGCTGATGCTGACGTGATGAGAGCGATGAATTTCCGAAGACTTCCGGTGCTGCTGGGTGTGCTGGCGGCGGCGTGGGTGGTGAGCGGGTGCCGGACGGCGAGTGTTCCGCGGGTGGAGGGAGAGGAGGCGGTGGTCGGGGTGGTGGATGAGACGGTGAGTGCGGGCAGTCTGGATGACACGGCGCGGTATCTGGCGGGATTGCCTGGGCCTGGGGCGTCGCCGTATGCGATGGGTCGGCAGACGACGCACTGGGTGAGTCACCGGCGGCGGATGGAGGAGTTGTGGCGGTATTTTTCGGCGTACCGTCAGCCGAGGATTGCGCAGTTTTGTGCGAGTGAGTTGGGGCGTGGGCGGGAGAGTGGGACGGTGTGGTATCCTTTCAGCGGGCCTGACATCTTGTTTGCGGATTCATTTTTTCCTGGAGCGGGGAGTTTTGTGCTGTCGGGGCTGGAGGGATGCGATCTGCTGCCGGACCCGGGGGTGCTGACGCCGGAGGAGATGGCGGCGGGGCTTGATGGGATTGAGGAGTCGATGACGACGGCGTTGAGTTGTTCCTTTTTTATTACGAAGGACATGAGGGTGGATCTGCAGAAGACCCGATTCAGGGGGACGCTGCCGGTGGTGCTGGTGTTTCTGGCTCGGATGGGAGGGAGACTGGAGAGTGTGGAACCGGTGTCGATTGATGGGGCGGGCAATCTGGAGGTTGGGAGAGCGGAGGGGAGTTGTCCTGGGTATGTGATCCGGGCGCGGACGGGTGGGCGGGAGGTGACGATCTATTATTTTCGGGCGAATCTGGCGGATGAGGTGTTGAGGGCTGATGGGCGGTTTCTGGCGTTTGTGGGTCGGTTCGGGCCGGTGTCGACCTATCTGAAGAGTGCGTCGTATCTGATGCACACGGATGAGTTCGCGATGGTGCGGGAGGCGATCCTTGGGCAGAGCCGGGTGATATTGCAGGATGACAGCGGGATTCCGCTGAGGGCGTTTGCCGGGGGGCCGTGGGAGATGCGGTATTTCGGGCGGTACACTGGGGTGCTGGAGATCTTTTCGGAGTATTACCAGCCGGAGTTGACGGAGATTTTCGGGAGTGGGGGCGCGCGGGATATTGATTTCGGGATTGGGTACAAGCATCAGCAGGGCGAGTCGTGTCTGATGCTGGCGCGGCGGCGGTGAGGCGGCGGCGGATTCTCAAGGGTGTTTGGTGTTGGAGAAATTGGAGTCAATTATGACAATTTGCTTGCGGACACCCTGTGGCGTTCTAGAGTTAATTGGAAAGCTGATGGTTAATCGTGATTTCCATAATTCGTTCCCGAGGTGGGAGTGAGCGGTTTTTTAAATTTCCTTCAAATTAGAGCAGAGCATGATGGCTGACGACGACATTCCAGAGCCTACGGTATCGGCGGAACTTCCGGAGTTGATGACGGTGAAGGAGACCTCGCAGTATTTGAGGATACCGTTGCCGACGGTGTATTATCTGGTGCAGCGCGGGCAATTGCCGGCGGTGCAGATTGGGGGGCGGTGGCGGATCAAGCGGAGCCTGCTGGACCGGGATGTATTGAAGAGCGAGGGTGCGGGGCAACCGACGGTGCTGGTGGTGGATGATGACGCGCAATTGCAGACGGTGTTCAAGCAGTTCCTGAAGAAGGCTGGGTTTGGGAGGATTGTGGTGGGGACAGGGGCGGAGGCGATCAGCTGTGTGGAGCGGCAGCGGTTTGATCTGGTGTTTCTGGATCTGCAGCTGCCTGACATATCGGGGGATGAGGTGTACCGGAGGATCAAGGAGATGCAGCCTGACCTGCCGGTGGTGATTATTACGGGGTATCCTGACAGTGAGATGATGAGCAGGATTCTGCGGAACGGGGCGGTGATGATGATTCAGAAGCCGATCGATTTTTCGCAGCTGAACAGCACGGTGAAGCAGTTGGGGCACAAGGGCATGGTGGTGCCGGGCTGAGTGGCGGGGTTGCGGGCAAGAAAAAGGGACGCGGCGAGGGCCGCGTCCCGTGAAGGTTTGAGAGGCTGACTTTGTGCGGAGTCAGGATTTCTTTTTGGCTGGTTTGGTGGATTCCGGGGCTGCTGCGGCTGATTTTTCTTCTGCTGCAGCGGCTGGTTTGGCTGGCTTGGCAGGTTTGGTGGCGGGAGCTTTGTCCTTGGCCGGGGCTGGTTCAGCTTTGGCGGGTTCCGGTTTGGAAGTGTCTGGTTTGGCGGAGGGTTCCGGGGTTTTCATGCCTGCGTCGACCCATTTGACGATGCCGTCGAAGGTGGACTCGCCGATGCCGTCGATCATGATGAGGTCGGCGACTTTGGCGACGGGGCGTTTGGCGATGATGTTGGCGGATTTGGATTCGCCGATGCCTGGGATGGTGATGAGGTCTTTTTGTTCGCCGGAGTTGACGAGTGCGAGGAGTTTGGACTGTTGAGCCGGGGAGAGTTTGGCGGCTTCTTTTTCGCCGTGAGCGAGGAGGGCCTTGTCTGAGGCGGAGAGTTCTTCAGCTGCTGGCTTGGGAGCTGGCTTTTTGGCTGAGGTGTCCTTGGTGGCTTCTTTCGTTGCTTCCTTGGTGGCTTCCTTGGTGGCTTTGGTTGCGGACTCTGCGGATTTCTTGATGGAGTCGGCGGCTTTTTTGGTGGAGTCGGCGATTTTTTCCGGGGTGGGGGCGGCGGCTGGTTTGGCGGCTGGTTTGGTGGATTTTTCCTGGGCGGAGGCGGAGGAGGAGAGGGCGGCGAGGGTGGCGAGGGTTGCTGCTGCGAGGAGATGGCGGATCATGGGGAGTGGGGGTTGGGTTTGTTGTTTTTGCCGGAATTGCGGCGTGTGGTAATATGGGGCTGAGGATGGCGAGGAGGCAAGGAGGAAATCGAGTCAGGATGAGCCGTCTGGCTGGGGCGACATGAGTTGGCGTTTGAGGAGGAGGAAGGGTTCTGCGTCGACTCTGACGGCGCCGCTGTAGGGTTGGTCCATGGCGGAGATGACAGCGATCATCATGCCGAAGAAGAGGCCGACGGCGCCGCTGATGGTGAAGTGGAGGCTGCGGCGGATGTCGAGGCCGATGAGCATGATGACGATGACGGCGATACCGAAGGCTGCGATTCCCCACATGGTTTCGGGGACGCCTGAGGAGATGGTGCGGGCGCGTTCGCGGCGGAGGACGGTGTTTTCGGAGAAGAGGTGGAGAGCTTCGGCGTGGAGGATTTCCTGACCTTTGGAAGTCGGTTCGAAGCTCATGAGAGACGTCTGGAATTTGGTCATGATGGTGATGCCGCGCATGGGGCGTTCGCCGCGGGCGAGAGCGGGCATGGATTCGTCGATGGTGAAATTGACGTATTCCTGGAGGATGGACTGGAGTTTGGCGCGTTGAGGTTCCGGGTAGCCGGAGACGGTTCGGTAGAGGGCGCCGAGGGAGGATGCGTCGCGGCCGATGAGGGATTTGACGGCGTCGTGGTTCTGGTAGGAGGCGACGGCGAGGAGGCAGAGGAGGAGGGCGAAGAAGACGCCGAAAGCGAGGAGGCAGTAGCTGAGGAGTTCGTTGGTGCGGGTTTCCGGTTTGAAGACATTTCTGACGAGAGGGCTGAGGAAGACGATACCGAGCCAGGTGATGGCGATGAGGGCAGCCGCGTAGGCGAGGGCGATGCCCCAGAGCGGGAGTTCATTGATGCGTGAGAGCATGAGTGTTCGGTGGTCGAGCAGATGTTCCGTAGCATGGGGGTGGGAAGGGTGGCAACCTGCGAAACCGAGGATTGGAATAGGTAAAAGCCTGAAGGGGAGACCTAGGATTGGGAGACTAGTGCAGCCCGTCTTACAGGTGGTATCTTCTGATTTTGCGGGGGGGAAGGAGGATGCAGCCACTCTGCGGAGGGAGGGACGGGTCTTTTTCCCGATTCCTGTGTTGCTCGTCGGTTGCGAATCCTGATTCGCGCCCTCCTCGCGCCTAGGACTCGGAAAAAATCCCTTGTCCAGAAGACACCATCTGTAAGACGGACTACACTAGTAGGAGGGTGGGGAAGGATGGGGAAGGAGCAGGGGCGGGAGTGAAAGCCGTTGCTGTGAGGTTGGAGATGGGGATAGAAGGGGGGAATCCGGGCGGGGATTGTCCGGAGATGAGAGAGGCGAGACATGACGACGCGAATCCGATCCATGATTGTGAGGGGAGTACGCATGGTGGTGTTGTGTGCGGTGGTGGCTGGGGTGCGGGAGTCTGGGCGTTGGCGGCGAGCGCAGGAGTTGCCGGTGGTGGGGGTAGCGGAGGTGGCGGCGGTGTTTCCGGGGGTGGCTGAGGTTGGGCCGAGGGATCCGGGGAGCGGGCGGCAGGTGGTGAAGGGGGCGGATGGCGTGGAGATTGGGAGTGTGTGTCTGACATTGCCTGGGCAGCGGGAGGTGAGGGGGTATAGCGGGCCGACGCAGGTGCTGGCGGGGTTGTGGCCGGATGGTCGGCTGGCTGGGTGGACGATTCTGTCGAGTGGGGAGACGCCTGAGCATGCGGCGATGGTGATGGGGAGCGGGGAGTTTCGGCGGCACCTTGATGGATGGAAGGCGGGGGCGCGGGTGCCGGAGGCTCCGGCGGTGGCTGGGGCGACGTTGACGGCGACAGCGGTGCGGGAGTCGTTGGTGCGGGCGTTGTCGGTGCCTGTGCGGGGGACGTCGCTGCGATTTCCTGAGGGGCCGGATCTGGCGGAGGCGAGGGAGATGTTTCCCGGAGCGGCTGGGCTGGTGGAGACGGGTGGGCGGTGGCGGGTGGAGGATGGCGGGGGGCGTGTGGTGGGGTGGCTGCTGCGGAGCGGGCCGGTGGCGGACGGGGTGCGTGGGTATCAGGGGCCGACGGAAGTGCTGTGCGGGCTGGATGCGGGTGGGGAGCGGATTGCTGGGGTGCGATTGAGGCGGAGTTACGACAATGAGCCGTATGTGGGGTATGTGAGGGAGGACGTGGGTTGGCTGGGGAGTTTTCGGGGGCTGACGCTGGCGGAGATGGCGGCGATGGATTTTGAGAAGGCTGGGGTGGAGGGAGTGAGCGGGGCGACATTGACGAGTTATGCGGTGGCGGCGAGTTTGAAGGAGATGAGTGCGGTGGCGGTGGTGCCCGTGGGGGTGGAGGGATTGGGTGTTGGGGGACGGTGGACGTGGCGGTGGGCGGATGTGGTGCTGGGGGTGGTGGTGGTGGGTGGCGTGGTGATGGGGATGACGAGGTTGCGTGGGCGGGAGCGGGTGAGGAAAGTGTGGCAGGCGGTGCTGGTGGTGGTGCCTGGGTTGTGGCTGGGGAGCATGGTGGCGTTGCCGCAGCTGGCGGGGTGGATGGAGCACGGGGTTTCGTGGCGAGCGGGTTTGGGGATGTTGCTGATGGCGGTGGTGGCCCTGGTGTTGCCGTGGGCGACGGGGAGGCAGGTGTATTGCCATCAGATTTGTCCGCATGGAGCGGCGCAGACGTGGGTGGGGCGGTTGGGGTTGAAGAAGCTGGTGGTGCCGGTGCGGTGGCACCGGGTGCTGAGGAGAGTGCCTGGGGTGCTGCTGGTGGCGGCGGTGTTTTCGGTGGTGTTTGCGTGGGGGTGGCCGCTGGCGTCGCTGGAGCCGTTTGATGCGTGGGTGCCGCGGGTGGCGGGGGTGGCGTCATTGGTGCTAGCGGTGGCGGGGTTGGCGGCGGCGGCGGTGGTGCCGCAGGCGTATTGTCAGTATGGTTGTCCGACTGGGGCGTTGCTGCGTTATGTGAGGTCGAGCGGGCTGGTGGACCGATTGGGTTGGCGGGATGCGGTGGCGATGGTGTGTGCGGTGGCGGCGTGGGTACCGGTGTGGCAGTATCGGGTGATGGGGGCTGGGGCTGGGGCGGCGGTAGGGGTGGCGGTGCCGACGCGGGTGGCGGGGATGGCGTTCGGGACCTCGTGGACGGTATCGTTGAGGCGACCGGTGCCGGAAGGATTGGGAGGTGGGCTGGAGAAGGTGCTGGGGGAGTTGGAGAAGGAGTTGTCGTGCTGGCGGGGAGATTCGGTGATTGCGGCGTTCAATGGGGCGGCTGGGCCGGTGGAGTTTCCGGTGCCGGGGCGGGTGAGCGAGTTGGCGGGAGTGGCGGCAGGGATCAGTGAGGCGACGGGCGGGGCGTTTGACTGCACGATGGGGCCGTTGGTGCGGGCGTGGGGATTTGGGCCGCCGCCGCATGGGGAGCGTGTGCCGGGTGAGGAGGAGCGGCGGCGGTTACTGGCGATGGCGGGTTGGGAGAAGGTGGGGGTGTCGGCGGGGAAGCTGGAGAAGCGGACGGCCGGGGTGACGCTGGATCTGACGCCGGTGGGTGAGGGGGCGGCCTTGGAGGCGATGGGGCGGGTGCTGGATGGGGCCGGGTTGGACGAATGGCTGATTTCGTTTGGCGGGGAGTTGAAGGCGCGCGGGGAGTGGCGGGTGGAGCTGGAGGATTCGGGTCGGGAGGAAGTGCTGGTGGATGCGGCGATGTCGACGAGCGGGGTGCGGCGGGCGCGGCGTGGGGGCGTGAGTCACCTGATTGACGGGCGCACGGGGATGCCGGTGCGGCATGACACCGTGTCGGTGACGGTGCGGCATGTGTCGGCGGTGGAGGCGGACGGGTGGGCGACGGCGCTGGCGGTGCTAGGGAGCGTCGAGGGGTTGGCGGTGGCGCGACGCGCGGGGGTGGCTGCTCAGTTTGTGAGCGAGCGGGATGGCGCGGTGCAGGTGGAGACGAGCCCTGCGTGGCCGGAGGGAGATGTGGCGCTTACCAGAAGCGTTCCATCATCCGGGCGAACGGTCCTTTTTCCGAGTATTTCTGAGTCGAGCGCTGATTGAGGCGTTCGGGCTGGAGTTCCGGGCTGTCTGGCGGGACGAGGCGGACGCTTTTGATTTCGAAGCGGCGGGTTGGGCAGTCGTTGGTGTCGACGGTCATGCCGGCGATGGCTTCGAGGGCTTCGAGACCGTAGGTGACCTTGCCGAAGACGGAGTATTTGCCGTCGAGGGCTTTGGCTGAGCGGAGCATGATATAGAACTGGCTGCCGCTGGCTTGTTTGTCCGGGGCGTCGATGGGGCCTTGGCGGGCCATGGCGATGGCGCCTTTGTCGTGGATGCCTTTGAGTTCGGGGGCGATGCGGTAGCCGGAGTCGGTGAGGCCCCAATCCGAGCGGCGGTCTTCGTCGCGGGAGGCTGGGTCGCCGGTCTGGACGAGGTAGCCGCGCATGGCGCGGTGGAAGGCGAGGCCGTCGTAGAACTTGGCGTTTACGAGTTTCTGGAAATTGGCGACGGTTTTTGGGGCGATGTCCGGACGCAGTTCCATGACGATTTTGCGGCGGCCGCCGTTGATGTCGACGACCATGACGGCGTGGTCGTAGGCGAGGCCGGGTTTGAGGTCGGCTGGGTTGGTGGTGCCCTGCGGTGAGGCTTCGTCTTCGGCGGGTGCCTTAGGGCGGAAGATGCCCATGGTTTTGTCTGCGGCGGTGTTGACGGCTTTGCTCACGGTGCCGCACGAGGACAGCGCGGCGGCCGCGGAGGCCGCGAGGAGGAACCGGAAGTGGAGCGTCATAAGCTTGGCACGTTTGGTTTGGATGCGGGAAGGTCAAGGGACTTTCGCGGGGAGCGGTGAGGAGGGAGGGAGAAGGGATGACGCTTTTCTTTTGACAATCGGTTGGCGTTGATTAGGTGGATGCCCGCGCGTTGCTTGGCGACGGCGCTGGAAACCGGCAGGGTAGCTCAGCGGTAGAGCAGGGGACTCATAAGCCCTTGGTCGCGAGTTCGATTCTCGCCCTTGCCACCAATTTCCAGAAAGTCCTGCCTTAGAGGTGGTATCTTCTGATATTTCGGGATTAGGTAAACGTCCGCTCCCCTGCGCCGTACCAGAACCAATTGTCACGAACCTATGTTCCGTAAATACCAAGCTATCAAAGACATCTCTCAGGTCACGTACACCGCCGACGGCGCGATCGTCATCCACGGATGCAAGCCTGCCGAAGGTGGCCCGGAAGAGGCTCTGCAACTCACCGGTGTGCGCGTCGCAGACGGGAAGATGTGCCTGCGTGCAGCGAAGTTTCTCGTCGCTATGACGAAGGGTGGGTTCACCGCAGAGGTATCGAAGACAGAACCAGGAACTGTCTGCCTCCACGAACCTGGGACGGAATTCTCCACCATCGGGTCGCTCAACGATTTCATCGCGAACCCGCTGGAATTGTGAAACGCCGCAGCCCGAAACGCTGGTTCCGCCCGGACCTCTGCTTCGCCCTCACATAACACACGATCAGCTCAGCTGCTTCGTGATAGATGCGAGGAACGGGCTTCTTTCTCGATTCCTGGATCGGTCGTTGGTTGCCAGTCGAGGTGAATCGGTTTTCGGGAAAGGTTGCGTGTGTGCGGGGTGTCTGCTACGGCGGCGGGCGATGAATGAGACGCTGAGCCGAAATGTACTGCTGCATGGGACTGAGAATGCGCCTGATGGAGGGCGGGAGTTGAGGGCGGGGCCGTTGCGTTTGGTGCTGGGGGACGGGCAGGTGAGGCGGGTGATGCTGGGTGGGCGGGAAGTGGTGAGGCGGATTTACGGGGCGGTGCGGGACGGGTTCTGGAATACGGTGCCTGGGGTGATCAGCGGGATGAGCGTGGAGGAGGGGGAGGGTGGATTTGTGGTGAAGTTCCGGTCGGAGCACCGGCAGTTCGATGCGGATTTTGCGTGGGAGGCGGAGATCACGGGGAGTGCGGACGGGACGTTGAGGTATGTTTTTGAAGGGCGTGCGGGGCGGACGTTTGCGCGGAACCGGATTGGGTTGTGCGTGCTGCATCCTGACAATCTGGCGGGGGCGGGATGCGAGGTGGAGCATGTGAGCGGGGAAGTGGCGGCGCGGGCGTTTCCGGGGTTGGTGGATCCGATGCAGCCGGTGCGGGGGTTGCATGATTTCCGGGCGATTCGTTATGGGGTTGGCGAGGGAGTGGAGTTGGAGGTGAGGTGTGAGGGGGATGTGTTTGAGATTGAGGATCAGAGGAACTGGACGGATGCGAGTTTCAAGACATACAGCACGCCGCAGCGGATTCCGCTGCCGGGGACGATTCGCGAGGGGCAGGTGGTGGGGCAGGTGGTGACGGTGAGATTGCTAGGGGAGGGGGTGGGGAAACTGGAGCCGGCGGTGGAGCTGGAGGGGACGGCGACGCCGGTGGAGTTGCGGTTAAGCGGGGCGGAAGTGCCGCTGGTGAGGTATGGGCTTGGGATGGCGGTGCCTGGGGCGAGAGTGCTGACGGAGGTGGAAGCCGGTCGGGTGGCGCGGGCTGGGGTGGCGTGGCTGCGAGTGGATCTGGACATGAGCGGAGACGGCTGGCGGGAAGTGCTAGGTGACGGGCTGGTGCAGGCGGGGTCGTGCGGGGCGAAGGTGGAGTTGGTGCTGCATCTGCCGGAGGAGCCGAGGGGAGTGCTGGAGGCGTTGCGCGGGTTGGAGAGTGCGTGGGGCGGGCGGGTGGAGCGTTGGCTGGTGCTGACGAAGGGGAAGCCGGCGACGAGTGCGGCGGCGCTGACGGCGGCGAGGGAAGTGCTAGGCGGGACGGCTCCGGTGGGTGGCGGGACGGATGCTGATTTCTTTCAACTGAACAACAATCGGCCGCCGGCCGGGTTGGTGGATTTTGTGAGTGTGCCGTTGAGGCCGTTGGCGCATCAGTTTGACGAGGAGACCCTGTTTGAGAATCTGGGTGGGCAGCGGCATGTGCTGCGGGCGGCGGCGGCGGTGTTTCCGGGAGTGCCGGCGCAGGTGTCGCCGGTGAGTTTCCGGACACGGGCGCAGAAAGGGCCGCCGATGCCTGAGGGACAGATGCCGGCGCAGGCGGATGTGAGGCAGATGGCGCTGGCTGGGGCGGCTTGGTTGCTGGGGTGTGTGAAGGCGGTGGGGGAGACGGGAGCGGCGGGGGTGACCTTGTTTCAGACGACGGGATTGCGCGGGGTGATGGAGACGGCGGGTGGGAGTGCGGTGCCTGGGGTGTTTCGGTCGTTGCCTGGGGCGGTGTATCCGTGCTGGCATGTACTGGCGGCGCTGGCGCCGTTTGCGGGTGGGGTGATGCGGGTGGTGGAGAGCAGTGAGTCGCTGATGGCGGACGGCGTGCTGGTGGAGCGGGATGGACGGCGGCGGATGCTGGTGATGAATCAGACGGCGGAGAGAAGGCGCGTGGTGATTCCGGCGGAGGTGAGACGTGCGGGGTTGAAGTTCAAGGTGCTGGATGCGGCGGTGGCGGAGATGGCGATGGTGGGGCCGGAGGCGTTTGTGGCGGCTGAGCCTTGTGGGGTGGTGGGGGAGGATGGGGGATTGGAGCTGGATGGGTATGCGGTGGCGTGGGTGGATTGCTGAGGTGGGTGGAGGGAAGTGAGAAGTGAGAAGTGAGAAGTTAGAGGTGAGATTGGCGTGTTGGGAGGGGCGGGTAGGCGCACTCCGTGCGCAAGGGAGAGCTGTAATGCTGACAGCAGTCCAGAGCCTGCGGCTGCTTGGTCGGAGGGGCGGATGTGCGGGAGCACGTCCCTACCCTGGGGGTGGAACGCGAACAGGCGCACGGAGTGAACCGTGCGCCTGCGGCGGAAGGTGATGTCCCGTTAGGGAGTGGCCTTATTCGGCGGATGGAGCGGGCTGGGCGTCAGCGGCGGCGTGCTGCTGTTC
>CANHUG010000032.1 GCA_947462995.1 Verrucomicrobiales bacterium
CCTAGCGAATGCAGCAGCAGCACCACTTCCGCCAGATCGCTCCGCTGAATCTCCGGCGTGTTCCGCTCTTCCCTCATCCCGTGCCCCACCTGCGTCCATAACCGATGACATGTCCCCGGAGCTGTCCGCCCCGCCCGACCCTTCCGCTGGTCCGCACTCGCCCGGCTGATCGGCTCCAGCATCAATGTCCCGATCCCCCGCTCCCCGTCATACCGCGCCACCCGCGCCGTCCCACTGTCCACCACATGCCGGATCCCCTCAATTGTCACGCTCGTCTCAGCCACGTTCGTCGCCACAATCACTTTCCGCCGCCCACTCGGCGCAAACACCCTATCCTGTTCCTGCGGCTCCAGTTCGCCATGCAGCGGCAATCCATCCACTTCCTCCCCTAACCGCATCCGCCGCAGTTCCTCCAGCGTCCCCTGAATCTCCCCGCGCCCAGGCATGAACACCAGAATATCACCCTCCGCCCGCGAATCCACAATCCGCCCCACCATCTCCGCCGCCTGCAACGTCATCGGCCTCGCATCCGGAACCTTCAGATACCTCACATCCACTGGATAACTCTGCCCCTCCGACACCAGCACCGGACATCCCCCCAGATACGCCGCCACCGGCTCCGCATCCAAAGTCGCCGACATCACCACCAAACCCAGATCCCTGCGCCGTTCCTCCTGCAATCGCTTCACTAACGCCAGCGCCACATCACTCAGCAGGTTCCGCTCGTGAAACTCGTCAAACACCACCGCCCCAATCTGCCTCAACTCCGGATCATCCTGAATCCACCTCAAAAACACGCCCTCCGTCACAAAACAAATCCGCGTCTTCTCCCCCTTCCGATCATCAAACCTAACCTGATATCCCACTTCTTCCCCCACCCGAACCCCGCGCTCCCACGCCACCCGCACCGCCACCGATCGCGCCGCAATCCGCCGCGGCTGCAGCACCACCACCATCCGCCCGCCCCCCACCCCAGCATCCACCAGCATCTGCGGCACCTGCGTCGTCTTCCCCGACCCCGTCGGAGCCACCAGCACCACCCGCCCGCGCTCCGCCACCAATCGCAGCATCTCTCCATGAATCTTCCAGACGGGTAGCTCGGCAGCAGCACTCATAATCATCAATATCCCCCACGCTATGGCCCGATCCCCCTCGCGCCACCCCAAACCCACCCCTCACCTCCATTTCCCACTCCCCTTGCCGCCCCCACAGTCCCGACCACATCATCTCCCCATGCCCGCCCAACCCAAACTCTCCGCCTCGGAACGCGACGCCCTCCTCAAAACCCTCGCCACCCGCTTCGCCCAGCACCCGGAACGCCACCCGGACACCCCATGGGACGCCGTCGCCGCCCGCCTCAACGCCCAACCCGCCAAGCTCCTCTCCCTCCACCAGATGGAATCCTCCGGCGGCCAACCCGATGTCGTCGCCCTAGACGCATCGTCCTCCACCATCACCTTCGTCGACTGCTCCCCTGAATCCCCCAAAGGCCGCACCTCCCTCGCCTACGACCGCGCCGGGCTCGAATCCCGCAAGGAACACCGCCCCGTCTCCAGCGCCATCGACACCGCCAACTCCATGGGTGTCACCCTGCTCTCGGAATCCGAATACTGCGGCCTCCAATCCTTCGGCCACTTCGACCTCAAAACCTCCAGCTGGATCCTCACACCTCCAGACTTCCGCTCCCTCGGCGGCGCTCTCTTCGGCGACCGTCGCTTCAACCGCGTCTTCATCTATCACAACGGAGCCCAATCCTACTACAGCGTCCGCGGCTTCCGCGCCAAACTCGACCTCTGATCCCTCCCGTCTCGTTTCCCCTCTTCCAACTCACGCTCTCCTCTCCAACCTACCCGTCTCCACCATGACCACTCCACGCATCCTCGCCTTCGGCGGCAGTCTCCGCCGCGATTCCTTCAATCAGAAACTCGCCGCCGCCGCCGCCGCTGGCGCAGCCGCCGCAGGCGCTGAAGTCACCGTCATCTCCCTCCGCGACTTCCCACTCCCACTCTTCGACTCCGACCTCGAATCCGCCAGCGGCATGCCCGAATCCGCCCGCGCCCTCAAACAACTCTTCCTCTCCCACCACGGGCTCATCATCGCCTCCCCGGAATATAACAGCAGCGTCACCGCCGCCCTCAAAAACGCCATCGACTGGGTCTCCCGCGCCGAATCCGACACCGAACCTCCCGTCGCCGCCTTCTCCGGTAAATCCGCCATCCTCTGCGCCACCTCCCCAGGCGCTCTCGGCGGCCTGCGCGGTCTCGTCCACCTCCGCTCCATCCTCGGCAATCTCGGCGTCACTCTCCTCCCCGACCAGATCGCCGTCGGCAAAGCCCACGAAGCCTTCTCCCCCGACGGCACCATCTCCGATCCTAACATGGCCTCCCGCGTCCATTCCCTCGGTGCCCAACTCGCCACCCATCTCGCCAAGCTCCTCGCCTGATCCACCCCCAGCCCGACCCATGCCCTTCCTCCGCCCGCTGCTAGTCCTCCCCCTCTCCCTCTCCCTTCAACTCCCCGCCGCCGAGCCCGAGGTCATCGACCTCTGGCCCGCCCGCTCCATGCCCGGCAAACTAGCCGCCGCACCCGAATCCGAGGTCCCCCGCAACGACGGCTTCCACCGCATCACCAACGTCAGCCAGCCCACTCTCACTTTCTTCCCGGCCCCGCTATCAAATAAGCAACCCGCCCCGGCCGTCATCGTCTGCCCCGGCGGTGCCTACAAATACGTCGTCACCGACAAGGAAGGCTCCGAAATCGCCGCATGGCTCAACCGCCACGGCTTCTCCGCCCTCGTCCTCAAATACCGCGTCCCCGACAACCGCGACGGCGCCCTCATGGACCTCCAGCGCGCCATCAGCCTCACCCGCTCCCGCGCCACC
This sequence comes from Verrucomicrobiales bacterium, assembly GCA_947462995.1. Lineage (GTDB taxonomy): Bacteria > Verrucomicrobiota > Verrucomicrobiia > Verrucomicrobiales > V1-33 > V1-33. The sequence goes on from CANHUG010000032.1 coordinate 2,883, forward strand.
TCATGGCACCTCCTCCCTGACAAAATCGGCGTGATCGGCTTCTCCGCCGGCGGCCACCTCGCCGCACGCGCCTCCTCCACCTTCGACTCCCGTTCCTACCCAGTCTCCGACCCCATCGACCGCGTCAGCTGCCGCCCCGACTTCGCCATCCTCGTCTACCCTGCCTACCTCGCCACTCCAGACGGTCGCACCTCCCCGGACCTCAACCTCTCCGCGGCCATCCCCCCAACCCTCTTCGTCCACACCGACGACGACTCCGCCCACATCGCCGGCAGCAAAGCCTATCACAAATCCCTCAACGCTGCCCGCATCCCCAACCAGTTCCTCCTCTACCCCACCGGCGGCCACGGCTACGCCCTCCACGCCCAAGCCCCAGCCAACGCATGGCCAGACGCCGCTATCTCATGGCTCAAATCCCGCTAACTTCTCACCCCTCCCCCCGCGCATCTCATTTCCCCAGGAATGACCTGATCACAAGACCGAAGAAAAACCCTCCAAAAACCACCCCCATAACGATTAATGCCGCAACGGAAGTACGAGGAAAGCTATAAGCCCAGCGATCCCAGTAGCTCTTCAACATGACTTCGTCATGAACTGCCAGCCCAACCTGAAAAAAAGGCACTAAACAGAGAAAAGGAACAGGAACTTCCTCAAATTCAAAGACGGTGTGCGCAGCAATCGCACAAAACGCGACGATCAAATTGAAGACATACCAGTTCCGATTGACCCCAAACCATTCACACAAAGATTTCATAGGCATTCAGAAAGTCCGATCCTCTCCAGGAATCCGTCGCCCAAGCACCCAGCCAACAAGGTCAATCCGGCCGTGGAATACGCCATCTTTATCGAGCTTCGCAGTCATGACGAACTTCAGATCTCCCGGATCCTATCATTCCTCATCCCCAATGTCAATCCCATCCCCCCCGCCTCACCCCACTGACGGCACGATCGTCACCGCCACCCCCTTCGACGTCGGAGTATTGCTGATCTCCGCCACCGACGTCACCGGCACCAGCGCATTCGCCTCGGGATAATACGCCGCACAATGCCCCGCCGGCACCTCGTACGGCACCGCCAGAAAACGTCGCAGCACCCGCTCGCCATCATGCCAGTGACTCGTCAGATCCACCGGCTGCAGCTTACCGATTCCCCGCTCCTTCATGTCGTCAGGGTTCATGAACACAATCCGCCGCTCGTTCCCAATCCCCCGATACCGGTCATTCAGCCCGTACACCGTCGTGTTGAACTGATCATGACTCCTGAAAGTCTGCAGCACCAGTTGACCCGCCGCAGGCCGGAACGCACTCAGCGGATTCACCACAAACTGCGCCCGCCCATTCTTCGTCCGCCAAACCCGGCGCCTCGCCTCATTCGGCAGATAAAACCCGCCCGGCTGCCTCACCCGCTCATTGAAATTCGTAAACCCAGGCACCACCCGCTCAATGTGTTCCCGGATCCGGTCATACTCACCCGCCAGCTCCATCCAAGGCACCCCGCTCCCCTCGCCAAGCACCGCCGCCGCCAACCCAGCCACAATCGCCGTCTCGCTGCGCAGCAGCGGCGACGCCGGCCGAAGCCGCCCCTGCGACGCATGCACCACACTCATGCTGTTCTCCACCGTCACAAACTGCGGCACCCCATTCCTCAGATCCTCCTCACTCCGCCCCAGGCACGGCAGAATCAATCCCGTCCTTCCCGTCACCAGATGGCTCCGGTTCAGCTTCGTCGCAATGTGCACCGTCAACCTCGTCCGCCTCAGCGCCGCCGCCGTGAACTCCGTATCCGGCGACGCCTGCAGAAAATTCCCGCCTAGCGCACAGAACACCCCGATCTTCCCGGCGTGCATCGCCAGGATCCCCGCCACCGTGTCCAGCCCATGATGCCGCGGCGACCGAAACCCGAACTCCGCATCCAGCGCCACATGGAAACTCTCCGGCATCTGCTCGAAAATCCCCATCGTCCTGTCCCCCTGCACATTGCTGTGACCACGCACCGGACACAATCCCGCCGCCGTCCGCCCGATCGCGCCTAGCAACAAATGAAAATTCACCACCTCCTGAATCGTCGCCACCGCATTCCGGTGCTGCGTCAGCCCCATCGCCCAGCACGAAATCACCTTCCGCGCGCCCCGCGCAGCCGTCCGCGCCGCCAGCCGGATCGCCTCAACCCCGATCCCGCTCAACTCCGTGATCTCCTCCCACGCCGTCGCCCGCACCGCCGCTTCCCACGCCGCAAACCCCTCCGTGTGCCGCCAGATGAAATCCTCGTCCGACACCCCGTCCTCCAGCAGCACCTTCGCCATCCCGCGCACCAGCGCCATGTCCCCGTTCGGCTTCACCTGCAGAAACTGCGTCGCCAGCGGCGTGCTGACCCCTAACATCCCACCAAGCTCCTGCGGATGCGCAAACCCGCTCAACCCCGCCTCCCGCAGCGTATTCACCGCAATGATCTCCGCACCCTGCCGCACCGCCGTCTGCAGCGCACTCAGCATCCGCGGATGATTCGTCCCCGGATTCTGCCCGAAAATCAGGATCGTCTCCGCCCCGTGCAGATCGTCCAGCGTCACCGTCCCCTTCCCCACCCCGACCGACGCATTCAGCGCCGCCCCGCTGCTCTCATGACACATGTTCGAACAATCCGGCAGGTTGTTCGTTCCAAACACCCGCGCAAATAACTGATAGAGAAACGCCGCCTCGTTGCTCGCCCGCCCGCTCGTGTAGAACAAAGCCTCGTCAGGCGACCCCAACGCCCGCAATTCCTCCGCCACCAGCCCGAACGCCTCCTCCCACGAAATCGCCTCGTAATGCGCCGCCCCCGGCCTCAGCACCATCGGCTCACACAACCTCCCCGCCTTGTCCAGCCACAGATCACTCTGCTCCGCCAGCGCCGCCACACTCCACTCCGCCATGAACTCCGGCGTCACCCGCGCCAGCGTCGTCTCCGAAGCCAGCGCCTTCGCCCCGTTCTCGCAGAACTCAAACGCCGCCCGGTGTCCGTCAGGATCCGGCCACGCACAACTCGGACAGTCAAACCCATCCTTCTGATTCATCGCCAGCATCCCCTCCACCCCACGCACCACCCCACTCCTCGTCAGGATATGCCGGAACGACGACGCCACCGCCGCAAGCCCCGCGGCATGCCCGGCCGGCTGACCAACTTCAATGCCCGTCAGCGCTTCAGGCGGCTGGGGCGACGGTTCGGTTTCTTCTCTCATGTGTGCGCAATAAGAACGGTTCTCTCCACCACAGCGACGCCTCCATTGCCAGCACGTTCCGCACCAGCCCCCAGAGTCCATCAACCGCGGCCGCGGCAACCCTCACTTCACCAGCTTCAGCTTCGCAGGATACCGCCGCTCCGCATTCCATTCCCCCACATAAATATCCCCAGCCGCATCTACAAACAAATCGTGGCAGTGCTTGAACACCGGCTGCGCCTGACTCATCGGCTGCAGCTTGCCTTCTTTGTAAACCGGCTCACTCCCACCCGGCGCACTGATCACTTTCTTCGTCGCCCGGTCCAGCACCAGCACAAAACCCGAATTCCCCAGCCGATCGCCCGTCCCGTCCTTCCGGCTCCAGCACACCGCCGTGTAAATCCGGTCCCCGCGGAACACCAACTGCCCCGCATACGCCCCCGGCAGCTCGATCGTCTCCACATGCTTCCCCTCCAGCGTGAACGCCTTCACCTTGTTCTCCTCCCGCGACGGCACCCACACCATCGGCCCCCTCGCATCCTCCGCATCAATCGAAATCCCGTGCGCATTGCTCAAGGTCGCCCCGTCACCCGTCGGCCCGCCCCATTCCCTCACCAGCTTGCCCTCGAGCGTGAACTCATAAACCCGGTTCGACGCATACCCATCCGCAATCAGCAAGGTCCCCGCAGGCGTCCGCGCCACATCACACGGCATGAACTTCGTCTCCGTCCCGCTCAACTCCGCAGGCGTCGGAAATTTCCTGACAACTTTCCCGTCGGTCGTCAGCAGCGTCACCCGACCCTGCCCTGCCGACGGCTGCCAGCCCTCCGCTTTGAAATGCCACCCGCAGTCAATGTGCACCAGATACTCAACTCCCCCATCCTCGAAAATCTCCAGACCGTGCCCGCCCCCCAGCCCCGCACTGATCGACCGCACATACCGCCCGTCCTTCTCAAACACCACAAAGTCATTCTGCGGATGGTCCGTCACCAGATAAATCCTCCCGTCCTTCCCCTCCGCCATCGCATGCGCATTGATCACCGGAGCCACCGCCGGATCAGCCTTCGCCCAACCCATGTCCGCACGATACCGCGCCGCCCCGTGCCCGAGAATCTCCCCGCCCTCCACCTTCCCCTCACCAACACCATCCGCCGCCCACGCCGGCCCCTGCACCAGCACCACCGCCGCCACCAATGTCTTGATTCTCGTCATGATCATCCCTGCTCCTAATCCGCACCGCCGCAGACGCAACTCCCCGTTTCACGCCATGATCTCCCTCACCACCCGGCTCTCCTCCACCCCCGTCAGCCGCTGATCCAATCCCTGAAACCGGAAACTCAATCGCTCATGGTCCAATCCCAGCAACGCCAGCAGCGTCGCATGAAAATCCCGCACCTGCACCTTATCCACCACCGCCTTGTGCCCCACTTCGTCAGTCTGCCCGTAATGCACCCCCGGCTTCACCCCGCCACCCGCCAACCACGCCGTGAACGCATGCGGATTGTGATCCCGCCCAGGCTGGCCGCCCTTCTGCGACACCGGCAACCGCCCGAACTCTCCCGCCCAGATCACCAGCGTGTTCTCCAGCAACCCGCGCTGCGCAAGGTCCCCTAGCAACGCCGCAATCGGCTGGTCCGCCTCGCCCGCAAACCCGCGGTGATTCCCCACCAGATCGCTGTGACAATCCCAGCTCTGCTGGTTCTCCATCCCGCCACTGTAAATCTGCACGAACCTAACTCCTCGCTCCACCATCCGCCGCGCCGTCAGACACTGCGCCGCAAAATGCCCGCAATGCTTCTCCCCAATCCCATACATCCGCTTGATGTGCTCCGGCTCGCTCCCGATCGAAAACGCCTCCGGCGCAGCCGTCTGCATCCGGTACGCCAGCTCGAAACTCTCAATCCGCGCCGCCAACTCGCTCTCCACCGCACTCCCCGCCAGCGACCCGCGATTCAAACTCGCCAGCAAATCCAGCTGCGCCCGCTGCCTCACCTCCGTCACCGCCTCCGGCCGCCTCAGATTGTCAATCGGCTCCCCCTGCGGCCGCAACCACGTCCCCTGATACACACTCGGCAGAAATCCTGCACCCCAGTTGCTCGCATTCCCCTTCGGCAATCCGCGATTCAACGGATCACTCATCACCACAAACGACGGCAAACTGTCACTCTCGCACCCTAACCCATACGTCACCCACGACCCCACACACGGATACCCCATCCGCGTCACCCCAGTGTTCATCATGAACAACGCCGGACTGTGATTGTTGCTCTGCGTGCAGCACGAATGAATGAACGCCATCTTGTCCACGTGCTTCGACAGATGCGGGAACAAATCACTCGCCCACGTCCCGCTCTGCCCATGCTGCGCCCACCCGAACGGCGACGCCATCAGCGGCCCCACCGCATCCGGAAAAAATCCCGTCTTGTTGTCAAACCCTGCCAGCGTCTGCCCGTTCCGCTTCTGCAACTCCGGCTTGTAGTCCCATGTGTCCACATGACTCGGCCCGCCATTCGCAAAAATCCAGATCACCGACTTCGCCTTCGCCGCCCCATGCGCCGCTCGCGCCCCCATCGGATTCCCCGAACTCCCCATTCCCTTCCCACCCAGCATCGCCTGCAGCGCCAACCACCCAAACCCGCCACCCGCACGCTCCAGCAGTGCCCGTCTCGTCAGAAATCGATTCGTCGCATCCATAAGTCAGCAGTTTCTCGGCAGCCACCGGGATCTTCCCCAGCCAGCCACTCCCCCCTCCATACTGCCCCAACCCCCTCTCTCTTTCGAACACGCTTTCTCCACTTGCCTTCCCTGCGTCCAGGATCCATTCTCCGCCGTTAATCGATCGTTTAAACCCTCACGACGTGCCCCCGGACGCACCACACGACACCAAAACCCGTCTCCTCGACGCCGCCGAGTCCCTCCTCGCGTCCCAGGGCATCGGCAACACGTCCCTCCGCCAAATCACCGAAAAAGCCGGGGTCAACCTCGCCCTCGTCAAATACCACTTCGACTCCAAAGACGGTCTCGTCGCCGCCACCCTCCAGCGCCGCCTCGAACCCATCAACTCCATCCGCATCCGCCTCCTCGAAGAACTCGAAGCCCGCCACCCACACGGCCCGCTCCCCCTCGACGATATCCTCACCGCTCTCATCCAGCCAGTCGTCGATCTCGGCCTCGGCGGCGGCCCCCTCGGCCGCCAGTTCCTCAAACTCTTCGGACGCATCTTCTCAGAACCCGCCGCCGCCATGAACGTCATGCGCCAGCAGATGGGCCCCATGATCCAACGCTTCGACGCCGCCTTCGCTCGCGCCCTCCCCCACCTCACCGACTCCGACATGGGTTGGCGCAAAATGGCCACCCTCGGCGTCGTCCAGCACTCCCTCCTCATGCTCTCCATGATGGACGAACTCCCGCTCCACCTCCGCCTCCCTATCAAATTCCTCAGAGGCACCCCCAAACCCGACGTCGTCCTCCGCCAGCTCGTCGCCTTCTGCTCCGCAGGCATGCAAGCCACCCTCCCTCCCGAATAACGCCCCTCTCCCTTTTTTTCGCCCGCGTTTAAACAAACGTTTGATAAATAACCCCGCCGCCTCCTCACCATGACCGATGTCTCCCTCCAGATGCTCTACGGCGACCGCGCCAAATACGCCCTCCTCATCACAGGAGTCTGCTTCTCCACCATCCTCATGGCCCAGGGCATGGCCATGTTCTTCGGCATCCTCGCCTTCTCCTTCTCAACCCTCGACAACGTCCGCGCTCCCATCTGGGTCGTCGACCCCATGGTCCAGCAGGTCGGCGACAATCAACCGCTCAAGGACACCGACGTCGACCGGGTCCGCTCCGTCCCCGACGTCGCATGGGCCGTTCCTCTCCACGTCGGCCAGACCCAGGCCCGCGCCCTCGGCACCGGCGCCACCAAACCTGTCATGATCGTCGGCCTCGACGCCACCACCATGGCCGGAGCTCCCACCGGCATCATCGCGGGTTCCATCACCGATCTCCGCCGCTCCGGAGCAGTCGCCATCGACGAAGATGTCGCCGCCCGTCTCGGCCCAGACCGCGCTCACCCCCTGACCATCGGCGATGCCTTCGAAATGAACGACCACCGCGCCGAGATCGTCGCCATCGTCAGAACCAAACAAGGCATGGGCGGCGCCGCCTACGTCTTCACCACCTTCGACCGCGCCCGCGACTACGGCTCCGGTCACCGCAAAATGACGACCCACATCCTCGCCGCCCCGCGGCAGGGGCTCTCCAGCGAAGCCGTCGCCTCCCAGATCGCCACTGCCACCGGTCTCTCCGCCTACACCGAAGACCAGTTCAAAACCGCCTCCAGCAACTGGCTCATCGCTAACAGCCCCATCCCCTTCGTCGTCGGTCTCATCGTCGGCATCGGCTTCCTCGTCGGCATCGTCGTCGCCGCTCAGACGTTCTACACGTTCATCCTCGAGAACTCCCGCTGTCTCGGCGCTCTCAAAGCCATGGGCGCAACCAACGGCCGTCTCGCCCGCATGACTCTCCTCCAGGCAGCCGTCGTCGGCACCACCGGCTACGGCCTCGGCATGGGCGTCCTCTCCCTCTTCTTCCGCTCCCTCCCCGAAGGCCGCGTCCCCCTCGTCATGCGCTGGGAAGTCGCCGCCTTCGTCTTCGCCGCCGTCACCCTCATCATCTGCTTCGCCAGCTTCATCGGAATCCGCCGCGTCGCACGCATCGAACCCGCCATCGTCTTCCGCTCATGAATCCCGCCATCTCCATCCGCGATCTCCACAAAGCCTATCGCAACGGCTCCGTCGTCACTCCCGTCCTCAACGGCGTCAACCTCGACATCGCCGCAGGCGAACTCTTCTTCATCACCGGCCCTAGCGGCTGCGGAAAAACCACGCTCGTCTCCGTCCTCTGCGGCACTCTCAACGCCGACACCGGCCACGTCGAGGTCCTCGGCCACAACCTCCGCACCATGTCCGCCAACCAGCTCGCCCGCTTCCGCGCCGCCAACGTGGGCTTCGTCTTCCAGCAGTTCAATCTCATCCCCTCCCTAACCATCACCGAAAACGTCGCCGTCCCCCTCCGCCTCCAGAACCATTCCCCATCCTTCGCCCGCTCCGCCGCCGCAGACATGCTCAACCGCGTCGGCCTCGGCTCAAAACTTCACGCCAGACCCTCCACCCTCTCCGGCGGTCAGCAGCAGCGCGTCGCCATCGCCCGCGCCCTCGTCCACCAACCCGCTCTCGTCGTCTGCGACGAACCCACCTCAGCCCTCGACTCAGAAACCGGTCGCGAAATCATGAACCTCCTCACCCCCAATGCCGGCGACTCCACCCGCACCGTCATCGTCGTCACCCACGACCCCCGCATCCAGCACCGCGCCCACAGAATCGCCAGCATGGAAGACGGTCTCATCCACCAGTCTCTCCACCCGCAAGCCGATCACTAACATTACATCATCTCTTCAAACCCCTCACCCCTCACCCAAGCCTCCCATGTTCGCCATCTTCCGCCGCCTTACCTTCTGGCTCGCCGCCGCCGGCCTCGTCAGCCTCACGCTCTTCATCCGCGACACCACCGCCGTCACCCCCATCCAGCCTCCTCCATCCCCTCCTCCTGACAAACCTTTCGCTCAATCCATCAGCACCTCCGGCATCGTCGAAGCCCTCAGCGAAAACACCAGTCTCGGCATTCCCTTCCCCGCGCTCATCCGCGAGGTCAAAGCCTCCGTCTCCCAACAGGTCAATAAGGACGACATCATCCTCATCCTCGATGACCGCGATCTCCAGTCCCAGCTGACCACCGACCTCGCCGAACTCGATCTCCGCGAGGCCGATCTCCAACGCGCCCGACGCAAACACGATCGTCTCCGCCAGATCGGTCAGGGCCCCGCCCTCGCCGCCGCTGACCTCGATTCCTCCGAAGACGATTTCCTCGTCGCCACCGCCGCCGTCGCCAAAGCCAAAGCCGCCATCGCCGCCACGCGCCAGCAACTCGACCGCTATCTCGTCCGCGCCCCCATCTCCGGCACCATCCTCCAGATCAATGTCCGCCCCGGCGAATACTCCTCCCCGGGTTCCACCACCCCGCCAGTCATCCTCGGCCTAACCAGCTCGCTCCAGATCCGCGCCGATGTCGACGAACAAATCGCCCCTCGCGTCACCCAAGGAGCCAAAGCCGTCGCCTTCCGCAAAGGCGACTCCCGCCACCCCATCCCGCTCTCCTTCGTCCGCATCGAACCCTTCATCATCCCCAAAAAGAACCTCACAGGCACCGGCAGCGAACGCGTCGATACCCGCGTCCTCCCCGTCATCTTCAGCTTCACCCCAGCCTCCACCCACGCCACCTACGTCGGCCAGCAGGTCGATGTCTTCATCGAGGAATAATCCCATGAATCGCCTCCTCTTCTCCATCCCAGCTCTGGTCCTGCTCGCCTCCTGCACCCATCCCGTCGGCCCGGACCACTCCACCCCAGCCATCAATCTCCCGGACCGCTGGAATTCTAACACCTCCTCTTCCTCACCCGCTCTCGCCCCCGACTGGTGGCGTTCCTTCAACGACCCCACCCTCACAAAACTCGAGAAACTCGCCCTCGCTTCCAATCAGGACCTCATCGCCGCCATGCACCGGATCGATGAAGCCGAAGCCTCCCTCCGCATCGCCCGCGCCGACTTCCTCCCTTCATCCAACAGCAACTCCTCCGCCCAGCGCAGTCAGCAATCGTCCAACAACAACCAGATCCAGGGCTTCCAGCCCGAAGCCGTCTCGCAGTTCCGCACCGGCTCCACGCTCAACTACGAACTCGACCTCTGGGGCAAGGTCCGCCGCGCCGCCGACTCCCGCAAGGCTTCCCTCGAATCAATCACCTTCGCCCGCGACGCCGTCCAGCTCCGCCTCACTAGCAATCTCGCCGAACAATACTTCTCCCTCCGCTCGCTCGAGGCCGAATCCGCCGCCGCAGACCAATCCCTCGTCTCCCTCAAATCCTCCCTCGCCGTCGCCGAAACCCGCCACAAAGGCGGCCTAACCTCGGAATCCGATGTCCTCCGCGCAAGGTCCGCTCTCTCCGCAGCCGAAGCCGACGTCTCCGATCTCCTCAATCGCCGCAACCTCGCCAGCAACGCCATCGCTCAACTCTGCGGCCAACCCGCCACCTCGTTCCAATCGCCCCGCAACGCCTCCCTACCCTCACACATCCCCGAACCTCCCCTCAACTCCCCGGCCTCTCTCCTCCGCCAGCGTCCCGACATCGCCGAAGCCGAACGCACCCTCGCCGCCCGCAATGCCGACATCGGCGTCGCCATCGGCCAATCCCTCCCATCCCTGAAACTCAACGGCAGTCTCAGCCTCGAAAGCCTCACACTCTCCGATCTCCTCACCCAAGGCAGCCGCGCCTTCTCCCTCGGCCCCGAACTCAACACCCCCGTCTTCACCGGCGGCGCCGCCGACGCCCGCATCGCGTCCGCCAAAGCCCGTCACGCCGAGGCCGCCGCAAACTGGCGTCAGGCCGTCATCACCGCCGTCCGCGAGGTCGAAGACGCCCTCGCCTCCCAATCCAGCGCCCGCCTCATCGAACAACAACAGCGCGCCCGCTCCGATGCCGCCGCCCGCAACGCCGCCCTTTCCCTCGAACGCTACCGCCACGGTCTCATCAACTTCCTCGAAGTCGCCGACGCCCAGCAGGAAGAACTCTCCGCCCGCCGCGCCCTCGTCAGAGCCACCGCCAGCCGGCTCTCCGCCTCCGTCTCCCTCATCAAAGCCCTCGGCGGCGGCTGGCAATCTCCCACCTCCCGTCCCTGACTCTCCCCACCACAATCCCCATCCCCACTTCCCGCATTTCCGCCCTGGTAAAACGACGGTCTCCCGGTAGCCGTTCCCCCCAATGAACCCTCGCCGGAAACTCGCCCCACAGCGTCTCTGAACTTTGAACCCAGCCACCCAGTGCAACGAAACCCCGACTTACGATGCGGAACTGAAGAAGACACTTAGATTTGTTTCCGCTTTCGAACGATCGCTATCTAAACCTTGAAGTTACGTCAGTTTTTCAGATGTCCTCCCTCTTTACACACCAGCGCCACGACTTCGAAAGGCAATTCGGCTCCCACTTCGGAGACGGATTTCAGGATTGGTTCATGAACCTGGCCCGCCGTCTACACGCTTCGGGTGATGTCCAATCGGTCCGTTTGACCCAAGGGGATGGCAAACTTGACGTCGTGGTCCTCAACGATCAGATCATTTATCAATGCTTCGGTCCGCAGACCTTCAAGCCCTCGGACGCCGCAGGCAAGATCCGCGCGGACTTCACTGGTGCTCACGAGTTTCTCGGTGGTCGCCTGAAGAAGTGGGTGTTCGTTCACAATCACCCCACAGGCAGCCTCGACAAACTCAGCCTCAAGGCACTGAACGATCTTGTCACCGAAGCAGGGCCGAGTGGCGAAGGCATCGAGATTCTGGCATGGGGCAAGGAGGAGCTTTGGGACGCGCTCGCGGCCGGAGTGTCCCATCATGGGCTGCGGGAACTCTTTGGCAGCCCGGACCCGGTTCATGTCGATTTCGCCTGTTTGGAGGAACTGCTCCTGTCTCTGGAGCGGGCGAAGTATCCGGACGATGTCGCTCCCGTTTCCCAGCCCGCCGAAAACAAGCTGGAATTCAACGCTTTAGGCTCATCCTACCGCCAGCAGATCCGCCAAGGAAGAACCGGCCTGCGAATCATGGACGACTACCTCTCTTCCCGAGCAGGAACCGACCCGGAATTCGCAGAGAGGCTCGCACAGCGATTCCGGGACCGCTACCGCATGCTGCGGGCTCGTCCCGCCTTGTCCCCGGACCAAATTTACGAGAATCTCCGCCTCGACGCGGGATGGAAGGCTTCGCCAGACATCAAACGAGAGATGGCCACCCGCATCATCCTCGCCTACTTTTTCGACACCTGCGACATCTTCGAGAATCCACCCGCCGAGCCATGATCCTGCCGACCAAGCATCTCCCGGAAAACCATTCCCTAATCGGAGTGGGCGGGACGATTCTTGCCCTCCTGGCGGAGCGGGAAGCCACGGTTTCGAGTTTGTGGGACGACTTCCGAGTCGCTCGGCAGGAAAGCGGACGGGTTTCCTTTGATTGGTTCGTGCTCGGGCTCGATCTCCTCTTCGCCCTAGGCACCATCGAATTCGACCGGGGCGTGCTCCGGAGAAGGGAGTCCGCATGATCCACCGGATTTTCAGCACGGACTCCCGTTTCAAGGAACTGGCCTTCAAGCCGGGTCTCAATGTCCTGCTCGCGGAGAAGACACCGGGAGCCCGGAGAGACCAGAGTCGCAACGCGGCCGGAAAGTCCAGTTCACTCGAAATCATCCACTACGCCCTCGGGAGCAGCAGTGCGAAGGGAAGCTTTTTCGCAAACGAGGCCTTCCGAGGGCAAACTCTCGGCATGGCCTTCGACCTCGCAGGGGAAACCGTGCGGGTCCATCGCCCGGCCGGCCCGGAGGCGAATCGCAAGAATGTGTTCTTCACCGGCACAGTTCCAGCCTATCTGGAAACGGAATTGGCATCCGGACTGACGAACGAGGATCGGACAATCAGCGTGAAGCTGTGGAACGAAATCCTAGGGAGGCACCTGTTTGGCATCGCCTCCGGATCTACCTACGCGCCGAGTTTTCGCATGGCGTTCCCCTACTTTTGCCGTCTGGATTCCGATGGCGGCATGCACGAGCCGTTTGCCTCGTGGAGGAAGCAGCCGGACTGGCAACGCGATGTCACTCTCGCCTATCTCCTAGGCCTTGACTGGAACCTCCTCTCGAGGATGGAGAAGCTCCGCAAGGAGGAGTCCCATCTTGATCAATTGAAGCGGGAGCTGAAGGGCTCCGGCATCGTGGGCCAGATCATTGGCAAGACCACCGGCCTGCTTGCCAAGCTGGCTGTCACCAACCGCAAGGTATGCGAGCTTGAGAAGGAGCTCCAGGATTTCCACGTACTCCCGGAATATCGTGAAATTGAGAAGGAGGCTTCACAACTCGCCCGAAGCATTGCTGACATCGCTGATCGAAACACGGCAGACCTCCGAATGATCGCCGATCTGGAGGATTCACTCGCCGCTGAGAAGGAACCGGCGGTGACCGACCTCGAACGATTGTATGCCGCCGCCGGCGTGCAACTTCCCGAAGTCACCCTGCAAAGGCTAGCATCCGTGAAGGAGTTCCACCGCACAGTGATCCGCAACCGCAAGTCCCACCTTCAAGGGGAGATCAAAGCGGCCCAGCAAAGGATCACAAAGCGCAACACCGAAGCGGCCAACCAGCAAACGCGCCAGAGCCAGTTGATGGGCCTCCTCCGTACCCACGGTGCCTTGGATCAACTCAATCGGTTCCAGGAAGAACTTGGACGAATCCGAGCTGACCGTGACCTGCTTCAGAAACAGCATGAAGTGGCCCAGAAAATCGAAAAAGGTGCAGCCGACCTGGAGGTTCAACGCGCTACCCTTCATCAGGCGCTGATCAACGATATCAGCGAGCGGCACGAACGCTTGGAAGCGGCAGCGCTGTTGTATGCCGAACTATCAAATGAAGTGTCCGAGCGGTCATCAATTCTCGCAATCGAACCGACCAACAAGGGACTCCGCATGGCGATTACCGGCGGACCGGACAAGAGCAAGGGGATCCGCGAACAGCAGATTTTCTGCTTCGACATGCTCCTCGCCGTCATGCAGGCGAAGCGCGGCAACAAGCTGGGCTTTCTGGTTCACGACAGCCACCTCTTCGATGCTATGGACGAAAGGCAGGTGGCCAACGCCATCGAGGCCGGTGCCCGCCTCAGCGAGGAATACGGGTTCCAATACATCATCACCATGAATTCGGACCGGATTCCGTATGCCGATTTCTCGGACGGATTCAATTTCGACTCCCATATCATCGAGCCACGGCTCACCGATGACACAGATGCCGGTGGGCTGTTTGGTTTCCGGTTTGATTCACAGTCGGCAAAATCGTAAGGCTTACCCTCGGCACGCAATAGACCCGAAAAGGACCCCGCCTGTTCTTCGCAGCCAGATACGCCCCCGTTCATGGCTCAATGGCAACGGAACCTCCAAAGACGGTCTTGTTCCCCGCTCCCCTCCCCCCGCATCGCCCCGTTGCACCAGCACCGCACCCGCACCTACATTCCCCCCATGTTTGAAATCAGGGATAAACCGAAAATGGTGGAACGCGCGCTGCTCATCGGCGCTTACTTCGACCGCCGCGAACAAGCGGAAGCCCAGAGTCTCCTCGACGAACTCGCAGAACTCGCCACCACCCTCGGCATCCCCATCGCAGAATCGCAGCTCGTCTTCGTCAAGGACTCCAACAAACGCTTCCTCACCGGCTCAGGCAAGGTCAAGGAACTCATCGCACGCGCCAAAGAACTCGAGTGCGATGTCATCATCTTCGACAACAGCCTCAGCCCAGCCCAGCAGCGCGCATGGGAAAAAGAAGGCGACCTCACCGTCATCGACCGCGAAGAAGTCATCCTCGACATCTTCGCCATGCGCGCTCGCACCGCAGAAGCACGGCTCCAGGTAGATCTCGCCCGCCAGCAGTACGCCCTCCCTCGCCTCACCCGCATGTGGGGCCACCTCGACCGCCAATCCGGCGGCGGCGGCGGCAGCGGCGGTGCCAATCGCGGCGAAGGCGAAAGCCAGCTCGAAACCGACCGCCGTCTCGCCCGCCGACGCATCGATACCGTCAAACGCCAGCTCGAGGAAGTCAAACAGCAGCGCCTCACCCAGCGCAAGGAACGTCAGCGCATCCCCATCCCCCAGGCCGCCATCGTCGGCTACACCAACGCCGGCAAATCCACGCTCCTCAATCTCGTCACCGGCGCAGAGGTCCTCGCCGAAGACAAGCTCTTCGCCACGCTCGACCCCACCACCCGCAAGGTCCAGCTCCCCGACGGTCAGCAACTCCTCCTGACAGATACCGTCGGCTTTATCCGCAATCTCCCCCACCGGCTCATCCAATCCTTCAAAGCCACGCTCGAAGAAGCCGTCGTCGCCGACTTCCTCGTCCACGTCCTCGACGCCAGCCAGGAACGGGTCTTCGAATTCTACAAAACCACCATGGAGGTCCTCGAGGAACTCGACGCCCACGAGAAACGCATGCTCGTCGTCCTCAACAAAATCGACCTCTGCTCCCCCGAACAACGCCGCGCCGTCGCCCAGCATTTCGACAAGGCCGTCTGCGTCTCCCTCAAAACCGGCGAAGGCGTCGATGTCCTCCAGCAGCGTCTCAGCGACGTCATGCTGGACCGCACCGTGCGCCTCAAACTCCGTCTCCCCCAAGCCGCCTTCGGCCTCATGCGCATCATCCACGAACAAGGCAAACTCCTCAGCCAGGAATACGACGAGAACGATATCCTCGTCGACGCCATCCTCCCCCGTCGCTACGAATCCAACTTCACTCCCTACTTCGACCCGCCTCTCCCAGCACGCACCCCAGCCCCGTGGGA
>CANHUG010000033.1 GCA_947462995.1 Verrucomicrobiales bacterium
AGGTGCTGATGACGCGGACGGGGTGGCGGCTGCCGGTGCTGGGTGGGCGAGGTCGGGTGAAGGGAGTGCGGCGAGCTGGGCCGGTGAAGGTGGCGGGCAAAGCGGCGGTGAAGGTGGTTCCGGTGGCGGCGGCGGCAGTGGTGGTGGAGGAACCGCGGGAGGTGGCGGGAGCGGGGACTGGGGAGGCGGGTGCCGGGGAGGTGGTGGATGCGGCGGCGGCGCGGCGCGAGCGGTTTGCGCGGGCGCGGAAGCGGTGATGGGAGGGGATGGGTGGGGTGGTGATTTCCGCTGGCGATGGGGGTGGTGAGGCGCGATAAGGGCGGCATCATGCGGACCCTGACAGGACTTATTCTATGTGCCGTGCCGGTGGTGGCTGCGCCGCCGGCGGCTGATTTTGCGCACGAGGTTGTGCCGATCCTGAAGAAGCACTGTGTGGAGTGTCATTCCGGGGCGAAGAAGAAGGCCGGGTTTTCGATGAACACGCGTGAGGAGTTCATGGCGGGGAGTGAGAACGGGCCGGTGGCGAAGGCATTTGAGAGCCACGGGAGCCGATTGGTGGAGGTGATCGGGACGAGTGACAAAGATGAGCGGATGCCGCCGAAGGGGGAGGGTTTGAGCGCGGAGGAGATTGCGACATTGACGCGGTGGGTGGATGCGGGGTTGCCGTGGGAGGAAGGGTTTGCGTTTCAGCCGGCGGCGTGGGAGCCGCCGTTGAGGCCATCGCGGCCGGAATTGCCGCCGGTGGTGGATGGGCGGGAGCATCCGGTGGATCGGTTGCTGGATGCGTGGATGGCGGAGAAGCGGGTGGCGCGGCCGGAGCCGCTGGGGGACGGGGCCTTTCTGCGGCGGGTGACGCTGGACATTACGGGATTGCTGCCGACGCCGGAAGCACTGGCGGCGTTTCTGGCGGACGGGGCTCCTGACAAGAGGAGCAGGGTGATTGATGCGTTGCTGGCGGACCGCGAGGCGTATGCGGGGCACTGGATTTCGTTCTGGAATGATTTGTTGCGGAATGACTATGCGGGAACTGGGTACATTGACGGCGGGAGGAGTCAGATCACGGGTTGGCTTTATGAGGCGTTGCTGGGGAACAAGCCGTACGACGTGTTTGCGCGGGAATTGATAGCGCCGACGGCGGGGAGCGAAGGGTTTTCGCGCGGGATCAAGTGGCGCGGGGCGGTGAGTGCGGGGCAGGTTGTGCCGGTGCAGTTTGCGCAGAGTGTGGGCCAGGTGTTTCTGGGCATCAATCTGAAGTGTGCGTCGTGTCACGACAGCTTCATTGACCGCTGGAAGCTGAGTGATGCGTATGGGTTGGCGGCGATTTATGCGGACCAGCCGTTGGAGCTGCATCGTTGTGATGTGCCGACGGGG
Organism: Verrucomicrobiales bacterium; assembly: GCA_947462995.1. Classification (GTDB taxonomy): domain Bacteria; phylum Verrucomicrobiota; class Verrucomicrobiia; order Verrucomicrobiales; family V1-33; genus V1-33. Next base: position 1,372 of record CANHUG010000033.1, read on the forward strand.
AAGCAGGCGACACCGGCGTGGTTGTTTCCGGAGATTGGTCAGGTGGATGCGAAGCTGCCGAGGGATGAGAGGCTGAAGCAATTGGCGGGATTGATGACGCATCCTGAGAACGGGAGGTTTACGAGGACGATTGTGAATCGTGTGTGGCACCGGCTGACGGGAGCTGGGATTGTGCATCCGGTGGATGCGATGCAGACCCCGCCGTGGCATGCGGGTTTGCTGGACTGGCTGGCGTCGGAGTTTGCGGCGACTGGATATGATCTGCAGAAGCTGATCCGGCTGATCTGCACGTCGCAGGCCTATCAATCGCGAGCGGCGGTGCTGGCTGGGGAGGGAACGCCCGAGTGGCGCGGGCCGCGGGCGCGGCGGATGACGGCTGAGCAGTTTGTGGATGCGGTGTGGCGGCTGACGGGGACGGCACCGGCGAAGGCTGATGCGAATGTGGCTCCGCGCGCTGCGGCGGGGGGCGGTGGAGCGGGTCCGGGAGCGGCGTGGGTGTGGTCGAGCGACGGGGTGAAGGAACCGCACGAGGCTGGTCAGACGATTGCGTTGAGGCATCGGTTTACGCTGGCGGCGGTGCCGGAGAAGGCGGTGGCGGCGGTGACGTGCGACAATGGTTTTGTGTTGTTTGTGAATGGTCGGAAGGTGGCGGAGAGCGGGAACTGGGAGCAGCCGGTGGGATTGGCGGAGTTGCCGTTGAAGGTTGGGGAGAATGAGATTGTGGCGGTGGCGACGAATGGCGGGAGCGGGCCGAATCCTGCGGGGTTCTGGTTTGAGGCGCGGCTGACGTCGGCGAAGGGAGAGTCGGGGGTGGTGCGGAGCGGGCGCGGATGGGAATGGACGGCGGATTTGCCTGACAAGGATGGCCGGTGGGTTAGGGAGCCGTCGAAGTGGCTGCCGGCGGTGGCGCATGCGCGGCAGGGGACGTGGGCGGCGGTGAACGGGACCCTTGCGGAGATTCTGGCGGGCGGGGGCGGCGGGCCGGTGGTGCGGGCGTCGCTGATGAAGAGCGACCTGCTGATGCGGGCGTTGGGGCGGCCGAACCGGGAGCAGATTGTGTCGACGCGGCCTGCGGAGCTGACGACGCTGGAGGCGATGGATTTGAACAACGGGGCGATTCTGACGGGATTGCTGGACCGTGGGGCGACGCAGATACTGGCGAAGCGGGCGTGGACGGCGGCGGAGTTGACCGAGTGGCTTTATGCGGGTGCGCTGAGCCGGAAGCCGACGGACGAAGAGCGGGAGGTGGCGGGGGAGTTATTGGGTGGTTCGCCGACGGCGTCGTCGCTTGCAGATCTGCTATGGGCGGTTTGCATGCTGCCTGAGTTTCAACTGGTCCGCTGATTTCAACGAAAACCCTGACTGCCATGACGACTCCTTTGCCTCTGGATCCTGAAGACAGCCGCCGAGATTTTCTGCGGAAACTTGCGGCGGCATCGCTGGCTGCGTGGGCGGCTCCGGTGCCGCGGGCGCATGGGGTGGAACCGGTGAAGCATCCGGTGGCGAAGGCGGATGCGTGCATTGTGCTGTGGATGGGCGGGGGGATGGCGGCTCCGGACACGTTTGATCCGAAGCGGTATCAGCCGTTTGAGAAGGGCGTGTCGATGTCGAAGATTCTGAGCACGTTTCCGGCGATCCGGACGGCGGTCGACAACATTCAGATTTGTCAGGGACTGGAGCAGATTGCGTCGGTGATGGACCGGGCGACGCTGATCCGGTCGGCGGTGCAGCCTGATCTGGGGAGCATACTGCATTCGCGGCATCAGTATCACTGGCATACGGGGTATGTGCCGCCGCAGACGGTGGCGGCTCCGCACATCGGCGCGTGGATGTCGAAGGTACTGGGGCCGAGGAATCCGGTGATGCCGGCGTTCATCAACATCGGGCAGCGGCTGGAAGGGCATGGGGAGAGCGAGGAGTTGAAGGCGTTCACGCAGGGAGGATTTTTCGGGGCGGAGTATGGGCCGATGAATCTGCCGTTTCCCGGGGAGGCGGCGAATGCGGTGCGGCCGCCGGGTGGGATGACGGCGGGGCGGTTTGAGAACCGGCATGCGATGTACAAGCGGTTGATTGATCGGAGCCCGCAGCGGGACTATCTGAGTGATTACCAGCAGGAGAGCATGCTGCGGTCGATGGAGAACGCGCATCGGTTGCTGATGTCGAAGGAGCGGGCGGCGTTTGATCTGGCGTTGGAGCCGCGGGAGAAAGTGGCGGCGTACGGGGAGAGTAATTTCGGGCAGGGATGCCTGCTGGCGCGGCGGTTGGTGGAGAACGGGGCGCGGTTTGTGGAAGTGACGACGGAGTATGTGCCGTTTCTGCACTGGGACACGCATGCGGACGGGCACAGCACGCTGGAGCGGATGCATCGGGAGATTGACGCACCGATTGCGCAATTGATCCGGGATCTGGAGGAACGGGGGCTGCTGGATCGGACGCTGGTGGTGCTGGCGTCGGAGTTCAGCCGGGACGCGATGATTGAGGGCGTGCCGGGATCGGCGGCGACGGATCAGGCGACGGTGGCGGGAGACCGGTTGGAATCGCCGAAGCATTACGGCCTGCACCGGCATTTCACGGGTGGGACGAGCGTGGTGATGTTTGGCGGGGGGATGAAGAAAGGGTTTGTGTATGGGGAGACGGCGCCGGAGCGGCCTTTGGTGGCGGTGAAGGATCCGGTGACGATTCCGGATCTGCATGCGACGATCTTCACCGCGATGGGGATCAGTCCGAAGACGGCGTACGACATTGAGCAGCGGCCGTTTTACGCGACGATTGACGGGAAGGGCGTGCCGGTGGCGGGGGTGGTGGCTTGAGGGTGGGGGGTGAGGGGAGGGATGAAGGCCGTGGATTTTCGTGTGCAAACCGGGTTGCTGTGTTGGTGGTGCGAGGGAAGAGTTGGGGTTCTCCCATGAAAGTGTTTGGATTTTTATTTCTGTTTCTGGCGATTCTGGCAGGCGGCGTGAGTGCGCAGCAGGCGGAGTCGCGTGCGGAGTTGATTGTGATCAGCGGAGGGCCGGCGCTGAGGGCGTGGGAGGAGTACCGGGTGCCGGCGGATCAGCATGACCGGTATGCGGGGAATTTCATCAAGGCGGCGCACATCCGGATGCAGGGGATGCGGCGGACGCAGCCGCAGGGACAGTTGACGTGGGCGATTTACCGTCCGGCGTATACGAGCCGGGATCGTGAGGATGCGGTGCGGCAGCCGCCCTATCAATGCAACATTGCGGAGATTCAGACCCGTGCGGCGACGCTGGATGCGAAGATTTTCTGGTTCAGCACGACACCGCAGCTGATGAATTATCTGAACAACCGGAAGGGGCGGCCGATTGGGCACCTTGAGTACTTCGGGCACTCGAACAAATATGCGTTTCTGTTTGATTACAGCAGCGACATTCTGGGGGTGAGCACGTGTTATCTGCATGCGAGTGATCTGAAGGGATTGCGGGGGGGGATTTTCACGCGGAATGCGCACATCCAGAGCTGGGGGTGCCACACGGCGGAGTACATGAGTCAGATTTTCAAGCGCCGGACGGGTCATCCGATGATCGGAGCGGTGGGCAAGACGGACTACAGCGCGATTGCCGACAACGTGTCTCTACCGGCGGTGAACGGCCGGTGGGGTCAGTAGAATTTTCAGTTCCCGACGCACATTCTGATCATGGAATACCAAGAACTTCACCGACTTTATCACCTGCCGTTTTTCGAGCTGATTCAGGAATCCCGGCGGGTTCATGAGTCGCACTGGCCGGAGAATGAAGTGCAGTTGTGCACCCTGCTGAGCATCAAGACGGGAGGATGCAGCGAGGATTGTTCGTATTGTGCGCAGAGTGCGCGGTACACGACGGGGGTGAAGGCGGACCGGTTGATGGGCAAGGAGGAGATTGTGAGTCGTGCGGAGGCGGCGCGGGCGAACGGGAGCACGCGGTTCTGCATGGGAGCGGCGTGGCGCGGGGTGCGTGCGGGGACGGATCGCTTTGAGAAGGTTCTGGATATTGTGAAGGATGTGAGTCGGCTTGGGATGGAAGTTTGTGTGACGCTTGGGGAGTTGGGGCCGGAGGAGGCTCGGATGCTGAAAGAGGCTGGGGTGACGGCGTACAATCACAACATTGACACGTCGCCGGAGCACTACAGCAAGATTGTGACGACGCATACTTTTCAGGACCGGTTGAAGACGATCCGGTGTGCGCAGGATGCGGGGATGAGCGTGTGCAGTGGCGGGATTCTGGGGTTGGGGGAGACGGTGGAGGACCGGTTGCGGATGTTGGAGATCCTGAGCGGGTTCAATCCGCATCCGGAGAGTGTGCCGATCAACAGCCTGATGCCGATGCCGGGGACGCCGCTGGAGGGAGCTGAGGTGGTGGATGTGTTTGATCTGGTGCGGATGATTGCGTGCACGCGGATTGCGATTCCGAGGGCCAAGGTGAGATTGTCGGCTGGGCGGACGCGTTTGAGCAAGGAGGCGCAGGCGTTGTGTTTCTTTGCCGGGGCGAATTCGATTTTCTACGGGGACCGGTTGCTGACGGCGGCGAATCCTGCGGTGGCGGCGGATCGTGCGCTGCTGGCTGAGCTGAATCTATCGGCGCAGGTGCCGGATCCGATGCTGCCTCCTCCGGACAAGGACGGGGAGCGGGAATTGAGTCCGGCGTGTGCTGGTGCGGGGTGCTGTGGGGATTGAGAGGGAGTTGCGGGCGATAGCGAATTCCGACGATATGAATGCGAGCCGCCGTCAGTTCTGCCGCACGGTCCTGACCGCGGCTGCGGGTGGGGCGGGGGTGTCGTGCGAGGAGCCAGTGAAGCCGACGGGGCCGAGGTTGCCGAAGGTTAAGTGGCGGGTGGTTTGCACGACGAGCTGGGCGGCATCGATTGCGGCGCAGGTGGGCGGTGAGGCGGTAGAAGCGGTGTGTCTGATGAAGGCGGGGATGAGTCCGCATCAGTTCAAGGCGGCGGCACCGGATGTGGCGAAGCTGAGGACGGCGGACATTGTGCTGAGGCACGGGCTGGGGCTGGACGACGCGTGGCCGGTTGATTATCCGTCATTGGAGCAGGTGGGGGTGCGATTGCATTCGGTGACGGATTCGGTTCCTGCGGAGCGGTTGATTCGGCCGGGCGGGCCGGATGGGGCACCGGATCCTCACGTGTGGATGGACCCCCAGTTGGCGGTGTACATGGTGCATGCGGTGGAGGCGGCGTTGATTGCGGCGATGCCCCGGCTGGCGGAGTATATTTCGCCGCGGGCGCAGCGGTTGCGGGTGGATCTCGGGGAGACGGACCGGTTTCTGAAAGGGCTGATGGGGGAGTTGCCGGAGAAGGATCGGTTTCTGTTCACGAGCCACGCTTCGATGGCGTATTTTGCGCGGGCTTACGGGCTGGAGTTGCGGAGTATTGCGAATGCGGGCGGGCAGGCTCCGCAGGCGTTGCCTGATGAGCTTAAGGCGTGGCTGAGCGAGCGGCGGGTGGGGACATTGTTTCACGAGCAGGACACCAATGAGACGGTGCTGGCGGCGCTGCTGCTGGGGTCGAAGGTGGTGACGGGCCCGGTGATTTATTCGCTGGCGCTGCCGGCCGCGGGGACGTTTCACACGATTGCGACGAAGCGGTACGATGTGACCTCGATCAACGATGCGATCCGGTACACGGGGGATGTGGTGCAATCGAAGTTGCAGATTGACTGAGGCACCGCATTCGCGTGATGGGGGATGAATCGGGTGGAAACGGGCAACCGCATCTGCTTAGGTTCCGTATCGGTTTTGTCGAGGTTTTCCCCGTTGGGATGCCCGATTTCTGCTCACACTTTCATCCATGGCGAATCAGCGACGTACGGTCAATATCATCGGCGCCGGACCCGGCGGACTCGCCACGGCGTTATTGCTGGCCCGCAGCGGGGCAGAGGTTCATGTTTTTGAGCGCCATGGGCGGGTCGGGGGGCGGACATCGATCTATGAGAAGGATGGGTTTTCGTGGGATGTGGGGGCGACGTTCTTCATGTATCCGCGGATTCTTGAGGAGATTTTTTCTGCGGCGGGACGCAACATGCAGGAGGAGATTCCGATGGTGCGGCTGGATCCTCATTATCGGCTGGTGTTCGGGCGTGGCGGGGAGTTGACGGCGACGGCGAATGTGGAGGAGTTGAAGCGGCAGATTGCGACCTTTGCGCCGGATGATGCGGCGAATGTGGATCGGTTTCTGAGCGAGAACCGGGAGAAGCTGGCGGCGTTCCGGCCGGTGCTGGAGAAGCCGTTTCTGGGGCTGCGGGATTTCCTTGATCCTGCGTTGCTGAAGTGTCTGCCGCTGCTGCGGCCGACGACCTCGGTGGATGCGGATTTGAGGCGGTATTTCAAGGATGAGCGGACGCGGCTGGCGTTCAGTTTTCAGACGAAGTATCTTGGGATGTCGCCGTTCCGGTGTCCGAGTCTGTTTACGATTCTGTCGTTCCTCGAGTATGAGTACGGCATTTTCCATCCGATTGGCGGGTGCGGTGCGATTTCAAAGGCGATGGCGCGGGTGGCGGCGGAACTGGGGGTGCATGTGCACCTTGACGAGCCTGTGGAGGACATTCAGTTCGAGGGACGGCGGGCGACCGGGGTGCGGACGAAGTCTGGGGTGCATGCGTGCGACGGGTTGGTGATCAACAGTGACTTTGCGCGGACGATGCGGAAGCTGGTGCCGGACCGGCTGCGGAGGCGCTGGACGGACCGGAAGATCGAGGGGAAGAAGTTCTCGTGTTCGACGTTCATGCTGTATCTGGGGCTGCGGGGGACCTGCGAGAAGCTGCAGCATCATAACATTTACATCAGCAGCGATTACGAGGGGAATCTTGAGGAGATTGAGCAGAGCCACGTGCTGCCGGAGAATCCGTCATTTTATGTGCAGAATCCGTGTGTGAGCGATCCGACGCTGGCTCCGGAGGGGCATTGCGGGCTTTATGTGCTGGTACCGGTTTCGCACCAGCATGAGAACATTGACTGGAAGGCGGAGAAGCAGCGGTTTACGGACATGATTCTCGAAAAGTTGCACCTGTTAGGGGTGGAGAATGTGCGGGAGCGGCTGGTGTCGCTGACGGCGGTGACGCCGGATGACTGGGCGGAGGACCAGCAGATTCACCTTGGGGCGACATTCAATCTGGCGCATAATTTCAGTCAGATGCTGTACTGGCGGCCGCGGAACCGGTTTGAGGATCTGGACGGCGTTTATCTGGTGGGTGGCGGGACGCATCCGGGGAGTGGATTGCCGGTGATTTTCGAGAGTGCGCGGATTTCGAGCAATCTGATCACGAGCGACCTCGGATTGGCGCCGTGGGAGCATGGGGAGAGTAAGGCACCGGAGAGTGAGGAGGAGCATGCTTCGGCTGAGGCGGTGATGATGGGGTAGGGGATTTTCCGGGCTTCGCCGGGTGATGACGGAGGAAGCTTGTTGGGTCGGCGGTGTGGGATGAGGGGAAGGGGGCGTTCGGCGGCGAAACCGGTGGGCGGAGTTTCGTGACATGACAGGCGGGGTGGCGGCGGGTGCGAGGGCGAGGACGGAGCGATTGGCCCAGATCAGACCGAGTATCGGTGGTTTCATGGTGCAGCGTTCTGCATGGGCGGCCATGTGGATTCCCTCAGACGCGTAATTCCGGGTGTCGGGCGAACTTTTCGGCTTGCTGCGGGGCGAGGTGCGGGCAAGTTGGCTCATCGCGTATCACGGAGAGGTGGTCGAGCGGTTTATGGCTCCGGTCTTGAAAACCGGCGACGGGTTAAACTGTCCGTGGGTTCGAATCCCACCCTCTCCGCCATCTGGTTGCCCAATCGAGGCAAGCAACTCGAAATCAGAAGCTTGCGAGCCGTCAGAGCAAGCCAGGACGGATTTTCCTAACGGTTGTACGGACAAATTGACTTCAAAGCCGGGGTCGATGACCCGGAAACGCAAACGATGCGTTTCCCCGTTCGGATCAACGTCGAGGTGGCCGCGGGGTTCGAGCACTAAGAGTCTGTCGCGCTTTTCAAGAGGGACCGCTTTTCAAGAGGGACAGGCATTTTTACACTTTTAGTGCTTCGCTAGCGACTTCCGCCGCCACGACCGCGCGATCCGAAATCCAGCCGCAACCAGGTCGCCCGACGAACCGGTTCGGCCTTGGTTCGGCGGGGATTCGGAACCGGTACGATCTACCGATCCGCCCCTTGCCACAAGCGATCGGCGATCCGCTCGCCTTACCGCAAGGGATCCGGAGCGAGGCGGAGGAGCACTTTTAAATGGCACGCGTTCCCGGGTCCAATGATGGCGAAGAAAAGACTTGTGGAGAATAAGCTAGGATGATTTTCGTTGTAGCTAACTTCGCCACTTTGTACGGCAACTTTGAGCTATCTTGAAGTTCCCGCGCAAGATCCGAAGGTCGAAGATTCCCAACCCAACCCCAGGAACCAATGAAACCGAAATCCGTGTTCAGCCTGCTCTGCAGCGGCCATTCCGCCTATTTTGTCGCTGGTGCCATCGCGGCCCTCGTTGCCACAACCGCCGCCCGCGCCGGCAACGGCACGTGGACCGGAGGCAGCGGTTCGTGGGACACGCCCGCCAATTGGGCAAGCGCCACCGCCAACGGTGCCGGCTTTACCGCCAACTTCAATACCCTCAATCTGACCGGCGATCTGACCGTCACCGTCGGTTCCAACCGCATCATCGGCAACCTTGCCTTCGGCGATACCGCCATCAGCACCGCCGGCGGCTGGCTCCTGGGCGGCGCAGCAACGCTCACCCTGGAAGCCGCGACGCCTACCATCACGGTCAGACCTCTTGGCACCGGCAAGATCGCGACCATCAGTACTGTGCTCAACGGCTCGGACGGCCTGACCAAGAACGGCGCGGGCACGCTCGCACTCACCGGCGCGAACCTTTACACCGGCACCACGACGGTATCGGCCGGAACACTCCAGATCGGCGACGGTGCCAGCGGCAGCCTGAACGGCACCACTGGCACCGCCCTGACGTTCGGCGGGAGCGGCACCTTCCACGTCAAGGAGGCTGCGGGCAGCGCCCAGGGCATGGGATTACTCACCATCGGCTCCGGCGATGGCACGGTGCAGTCCACCTTCGCCGCCACCACGGCGACCCTCACCTTCAACTCGCTCGCTGGCCGGACCGCGGGCACTACCGGCAACTTCGTGGTCTCCGGTGGCGTGAACGGCACTGATCATGCAATCCGCTTCATCACCCCTCCCGCGACTGGGCAACTGATTGACCGGGGCCTGTTCTTCAACGGCTCGGCTTATGCCGCTTACGACGCCAGTGGCGCGGGCCATGTACGGGACTACAAGGCGGGCGATGCGAATTTCCTGTCCGTTGCGGGTGGCGCGACAATGGGCACCCCCGTCACCACGGACAACGTGGTGCTGACCGGCAACATCACCGCGCAAACCACCGCCGACGGCACGGTCAACACCCTCAATCTTGCTGCCAACAGTGTTTCCATGGCTTCAACCGCGGACGTTCTCAGTGTGGACGGGCTGCTCTCCAGCGGTGCCACAGCCGCGACTTTCGGAAGCACCGGCGGTATCCTGCAACCTGCAACCGCGGGCGGAGAATTGGTAGTCCGGGTGAATGGCACCACTGACAAGCTGACGACCAAGCTGACCATTCAGAACAACACCTCAGCCAGCATCCTCACCAAGACCGGAGCCGGCACTTTGGTTCTCGAGGACACCACTGCTAACAATACTTACAGCGGCGGCACCTTCATCAACGCCGGCACCGTGCAGCTGGGCGCGCTTAACTCCGGGGCCAATGGGGCCCGCGCATGGTTCGGCCCGGCCGCTTCCACGGTCACGCTGGCGGATGGCGCGGCCATCACCAGCGTCAACGACCCGGCGAAGACCGTGGCCAATGTGATTCAATTGAGCGGGGGCTTCGCTGGCTTCTCCAGCCGCGATATCAATGTTTCCGGGAAAGTTTCCGGACCGGGCGGTATGATTGTGAATGCCGCCGGGCGCTGGTTGCACCTGTCGAATTCCGGTAACGATTTCAGCGGCGGGCTAATCTTCCGCGGTGCCGCGGGGAATACGTTGCAGTTCACCCATCCTTCCGCGATGGGCACGGGACCCATCCGAACCGAGGCCAATGCCAACCTCCAGCCTCTGGCGTCCATGAGCACGGGCACAGGTGTCTCGAACCCGATTGATCTTGCACCGGCCACGACGCTCACGGTCACAACGGCTTCTGCGACCCCCCTGCTGCTGTCGGGCGGCACTTCCGGTGCCGGCACGCTGAGCAAGAACGGCCCCGGGTCGGTGACGCTCTCCGGCACGAGCACGCATACCGGCGGAACCACAGTCAGCGATGGCCTTCTGACGGTCAGCGGCAGCGGCACTTTCGGTTCGAATGGAGGCAATCTCACCGTCTCGGGCGGCATCCTCGACCTCGCCGGCGGAACCTGGAATGCGGGCACGGTGACCATTTCCGGCGGCACCATCCAGAATGGCACGCTCTCCGGCAAGTCCTACGCCGGTCAGAAGGGCTTCGTGTCCGCCAACCTTGCGGGCGGTTCCATCGCTCTCACCATGAACAGCGCCAATAGCCGCCTGGTGCTATCCGGCACCAACACCTACGGCGGTGCGACGAACATCACCAACGGCACGTTGCAACCGACCACCGCCGCCGCCCTGCCCAACTATGCGACGGGAACGATTTCTGTGGCTGCCAACGGGACCCTGTTGATCAATTCAAGCAATTGGACGCTGGCGCAAATCAATGACCTGCTGGCCAACCCGCTGTTGTCCGTCGCTTCCGGCGGGACGGTCGCCATCGACACAATAGGCGGTAATTTCTCCACAAGCGTCATCGCCCCCGCCGCGGCCACCCTGGGCCTTCGGAAGCTGGGTGCGAACACGATGACCATCACCGGCGCGAGCACCTACACCGGTAGGACGACCGTCAACGCGGGCACGCTCACGATTAATGCCGCCGCCGGTGGCTCGCTTTCGGCAAGTTCCGCGCTGACTTTCAGCGGCACGGGCACTTTCAACTATAACACGACTGCAACCTCGCAAAGGCTGGGGGCTTTGACATTCGCCACGGGAGACGGCACGGTGCGGCTCACGCGCACGACGGATCAAACGCTGACGTTTTCCTCGATGGCAGCCCGCGGTGCCGGCGCGACGGCCAACTTCTCGCTCAGCGGCGGCACTCCCAGCGCTGCGAACGGGTTCGTGCTGTCCGGTGTGACCGCCAACACATTCATCGACCATGGCATCTTCTTTGGCGGCGGTGCCTATGCTTGGTATGACAACGCCGGATTCGTCCGCGCCATCGACTACGTCGGGCCAGACACCGGCGCGGTCACCAGCGGCACGGTTGCAACGCTCGCCTCGGCCACCCACCAGCAGATCACCGGGGCGATCACCGCCCAGGATTCAGCCGCCTTCACCACCCTCAATATCGCCGGCGATCACAACTTCACGCTCAACGGGGGGGCCACGGTCACGGTCAATGGCATCCTGAAATCCGGCAACAACGGCAGCCCGGCGGTCATCAGTGGCGGCACTGGAATCAGCACTGTAAACAATGGCGAGATGATCGTCCGCACCGATGGTCCGAACGACTCGTTGACCATCGGCACACCTGTCCTGGCGAATGGCGCGAGTTTCCTGACGAAGACGGGCGCGGGAACCCTGACTCTCAACGCTGCGAATACCATTACCGGCGGCGTGGTTCTCAATGCGGGCCAGCTCAATATCAACAACGCGGCCGCCCTCGGCACCCTGGCCAGCAGGCTCACGATCAACGAGGGTACAGTGCTCGATAACACCACCAGTCCGCCGGCCAGCATTTCGATCCTTACCAAGAATCCGGTCACGATCAACGGAAGCTTCACCTACAAGGGCACCAGTGGCGATCTCTCGTTCCCCAACGACGCGGGACAAAGTATGGTGATGCCGAACGATGTCACGATCACGGTACTGGCTAACACCTTGAAAATCCCCAAGGGCTTTGGCGACACCCCGGGCGGTGGATCGTTCGCCAAACTCACCAAGGATGGGCCGGGCACGCTGTGGATCGGTACCAACGGCAACAGCAACTATTCGGGCGGGTTGGTGGTCAACGCCGGCGTCGTCACGGGGAATCTGGGACAAGCCGAGCAATTCGCGGGCAGGGGCCCCATCGCTCTGGGTGCCTCCTCCGGGAGCAGCAACGCGGTCATCAGCAGCGGTGGGAACACGTCCCACAGCGGCGCGATCACGGCACGCTCGGGATCGAACGGGATCCTGGCGATCGCGTCCTATGGCGGTCTGGGCACCTGGGGTGGTCCGGTGGAGCTAAGCAACAGCCTGACACTCTCTGGGAACGGGGGTAACATCGACCTGTCCGGCAAGATCAGCGGCGGCGGCGACATCGTCATCGGCAATACCGGCAGCTACACGATTTCCTCGGGTGTCAGCAAGTCCTTCGTCAACACCGGCACGATCGGATTGTATGGGATCAATACGTCCACCGGCCGCGTCCTGCTGAACACCGGGACGCTGAGGCTTGGACCTAACGCCTCGCCGGGCGGTTCGCCGCTGGTTTCCCTTGCCGCCGGCACAACCCTGGACGTGACCCTGATCCCGGTGTTCACGCTAGGCAGCGGCAGCACCCTTGAAGCCAAGGGAACGGGCACTGGTGCCGGCACCACAGCCGCCAGGATCCAAGGTGCCTCCGGCGGCACCGTGAACCTCGGCAGACGTCCGATCAACCTGACCTTCACGCCGACCGTCTTTACCGGCGACACTGCGCGCCCGGCGCTGCTGTTATCGGAGGGGACGCTCGTGCTGAATAACAATACATTCACCGTCAACAACGCCGCCGCCACGGCTTTGGGGGTGGGTGTTTATCGTTTGATCCAGGTAACCAGCAATGCGGTAACGCAGAACGGATCGCCCTTCTACCCGGTAAGCGTGACCGGAAGCGGTCTTGAGTCGGGGACCGCCGCCACCATCTCCGTCAGCTCGGGACAGGTGATCCTGACGGTGGATGTCGCGGACACCACCTATTCGACCTGGGCCGCCGACAAGGGCCTGGATGGCACTGCTGGGAAGGAAAGTGGTACCGGCGACGACCCGGATGGCGACGGTGCAACCAACCTGATCGAGTTCGCGCTCAACGGCAACCCGCTCGATGGCTCCGAAAACGGCTACCAGAAATACGCGAGCGAGGACACGGATGCGGACACCCTCAAGGAGCTGACGCTTACCCTTGCCGTCCGCAACGGCTCCGGTTCGCCGGCCTTCAGTGCATCGTCCTCGCCATCGGTCACGGTCGATGGCGTCACCTACACGATTGAAGGCTCGCTCGATCTGAACTTCCCCGGCAGCGACGTGTCGGAAACCAGCGCGCCTACCGGCTTGGATCCCCTGCCAAGCGGCTGGGAATACCGCAGGTTCCGCCTGGATGCGTCGAACGGCCTTCCCGACAAGGGATTCCTCCGCGTCGAGGTCACGAAATAATCCGCGGACCGCGGACCGGAGAGGATCACTCTGGTCCGCGCCTCCCCGGCGCGATTTATCCAGGATGGGAAAATGGGCGCGATGATCCGGCACCTGTTGGTCAGGGAGGTGGCTGGGGGCGCAGTGGGGTCTGTCGCGTGGCTTGTTTTCATCCGCTGAGCAGGTGCGCGGCTTCGGCGGGGAGACCGGGCAGCCATTTTCCATCCAGGCGTCGACGCAGCAGCCGCGCCAGCAGCAGCGTCCAGCGCTGCTCGTCGCTCCATCCAGGCGTCGACGCAGCAGCCGCGCCAGCAGCAGCGTCCAGCGCTGCTCGTCGCTCCATCGCTCAGTGATGCGCCCAGAGCTTCCTCACCGATGAGCACCTCCAGCGCGTCGTCCGCGGCCTATCAGGACTTCAAAGACGAGCCAGGCTTCACCCGTGTGGTGCCCATTGAGGAAATCCGGGCGAAGGAGGGGAGTCTGAGCATCCCGCTGGATGTCGGCGGGGAAACGCAGGCGCAAACTGATGCGGCGGTTGGGACGGCTACAACGGCGCTGGCTGATGCGCTTGCGGATTGGCTGCAAAGCTCATCCTCAGTCCGGCGGTCGCTGGACGCCCTCCTTTCCTCCACAGAATGAACGTTGTTTTGACGGAAAAACAGCCCATGATTCCCTTCAAAAAGCAGATGGCAGAACACGTTCAATCCATTGATTTATCAGTCCGCAGCCGGGTTTTCGGCAATGGGAGGGGTTGGGTATTCACTCCGAAGCATTTTCAAGACCTTGGCAGCGACGCCGCCATCGATTCGGCGCTCCGCCGCTTGAAAGCCGCGGGCACCATCCGGCAGCTCGCCCGCGGACTCTACGGCTACCCGGTTCAAGACCCCGAGTTAGGCACCGTCGCCCCATCCGCCGATGCCATCGCCCGTGCGCTCGTCGTGCGCGATGCCATCCGCCTCCAGCCTTCCGGGGCCTACGCCGCAAACATGCCAGGCCTCTCCGAGCAGGTGCCATCCCGCGTCGTCTTCCTGACAGACGGCCCCGCCCGCGAGGTGAAGATCGGCAGGCGCGAGATCATCCTGCAACACACCACCCCGCGAAATATGGCCACAGCGGGCAGGAAAAGCGGCACCTTCATTCAGGAGCTGCGCTATCTCGGGAAGGAGCACGTGGACGACGAGGTGCGTGCCATTCTTCGCCGCCAGATCGCGGACGATGACCGGTCTGCGATTCGCAAAGACCTGCGCCACGCTCCTGCGTGGATCGCCGACCTGCTTCGCCCGCTCACCGAGCTGAAGACCGCCGCATGAACACGTTCCTTCAACTTCCAGCCGAGCGCCGCCGCCTTGCTTTCCAGCAGGTGGACGAGTCCATGGGCCTCCAAGCCTCCAAGCCTTCAGTGTCGAGAAGGACTTCTGGGTCTTCTGGACCCTCCGCGAACTTCTTCACCCTGCCTTGCATCGGAGAACACCTTACCTTCAAAGGCGGCACCTCGCTATCTAAGGCGTGGAGCATTTTTCACTATCCCTCGGTCTTCCCGGCCAATGCCGCCGGTTACGTGCCGCCGCGGGTCAAGATCGAGCTGGGAGCCCGCTCTGACGACTGGCCCCGCATGGAGAGATCCATCCAGTCGTACGTCCTCGAATGCTTCCTCGCCTTCGATGCGGAGGGCCTCTTTCCCATCCGCGTCCTCGCCGCCGGGTTCCTGCTCATCATCATTGCGACGACCATGGCATGGCGAATCAAGTCACCCGGAAGGTGCGCGGCGTCCTGCGAACCCGGGCCGGATGGTGTGTTGGAGATGGAAAGAGCCCCGATGAGCCCGTCCCTCGGCATGAAGATGTCGTTTTCCATTCCCATCGTGCTGCTGGTCGGACTGATTGCGTTTGTGGCGTATATCGCGGATCGAGTGTACGGGGTCGTTGCGTTTCGCTACGGGTACTTGGCGTTCTGCGTTGTTATGGCACTGGTGTTCGGTGCTGCGTGGCGTGCGTGTTTTCCGAAGTCCGGGGCGGCATTCGCATTGGGGGTGTTCGCCATTTTCGCGGCTAATTTCCTGATGCCCCCTCCATCGGAACGCCTCTTGCGTTCTGCGATGCTGAAGGTGAGTCCGGGAACGGATGCGTCGGCGATTGCTGACATTGTGAGACAGCAGTACGAGGGCAGCCCGTACGCAATGCCGAGGATCTATGCTGACACCGCCGGGGGCTTCGATCGTGTCAATGTTTCGCTTTTGTCTCAGAAGGAGAGAAATTGCACCTCTGTCTGTTTTCTCATCGAGAACGGGAAGGTGACTCGGAGCTATTTCCGGCCAGACTGATGGCCCAGCGACAAGGGCGGGGACGGCAGCGACTTTGGGGTGCCCGGGACTTCGAGTATCTCACTTGTCACTTGAGGGAGGGGCGCATATCGATCCGATGGCTCATCAATGCGTGTCAACAATGATCACCCACTCCATGAAGAATCTGTTCGTCTTTATCTCGATGGCGGTGCTGCGTTGCATGGGTGCGGGTGCGGTGGACCGGCCTAATATTCTGTGGATCACGAGCGAGGATCACGGGCCGCAGATGGGGTGTTATGGTGATGGGTTGGCGCGCACGCCGAATGTGGATGCTCTGGCGGCGAAGGGGATGCTTTTCAAGCATGTGTGGTCGGTGGCTCCGGTGTGTGCGCCGGCGCGGACGTGTCTGATCACGGGCGTTTATCCATCGAGCACGGGCGGGTTGCACATGAGGTCGATGGTTTCGCTGCCGAAGGAGATGAGGATGTACCCGCAGATTCTGCGCGAGGCAGGCTACTATTGTTCGAATAACAGCAAGACGGATTACAATCTGCGTGAGCCGGGAAAAGTGTGGGATGAATCTTCGGGCGCTGCGCATTGGAAGAAGCGTCCGGAGGGGCAGCCGTTTTTCGCGATTTTCAATTCCAACAAGAGCCACGAGAGTCAGATCAGAAGGCGGCCTCATCAGCAGGTCACTGATCCGAGCAGGATTCGGGTGCCTGGGTATCATCCTGATGTGCCGGAGGTTCGCGAGGACTGGGCGCAGTATTACGATCAGGTCAGCGAGGCTGATGCTGATGCGGGAACGGTTCTGAAGGAGATCGAGGTGGCGGGTCAGGCTGGGGATACGGTGATCTTTTACTATGCCGACCACGGCAGCGGGATGCCGCGGAGCAAGCGATGGCCATGCAATTCAGGATTGCAGGTGCCGTTGGTGGTGTATTTTCCGGAGAAGTGGAAACATCTGGCTCCGAAGGAATACGCTGCAGGCGGGAAGTCGGAGCGAATGATCAGTTTTGCGGATCTTGCGCCTACGGTGCTGAGCATTGCAGGAATAAAGCCGCCTGAGTGGATGCAGGGGCATGCGTTTGCGGGACCGCATCAGAGTGAGCCTCAGCCGTTTCTCCATGGGGAGCGCGGTCGGATGGATGAGTGTATGGATCTGGTGCGCAGCACGACGGATGGCCGGTATGTTTACCTGCGGAATTATTTCCCGCATGTTTCGCAAGCGCAGCGAGTGGCGTATCAGTTTGAGACCCCGACGACGCGTGTCTGGCATCAGCTGTTCAGCGAGGGAAAAACGAACG
>CANHUG010000034.1 GCA_947462995.1 Verrucomicrobiales bacterium
AGCCCGAAGACCCCCAGCGCCACCAGCACCTCCATGATCACCATCGCCGATTTCCGGCCCCGTTTCCTGACAAGTTTTGTGTTCATTCTTTGCCAGTGCTGAATTCTTCCAACTGCACACTCGCCGTCAGCGGATCAAACTGCACCGCCAGCACCCCATGCGCACTCAGAAACCTCACGCTGATCGGCTCGCACAACCCGCTGTGCTCAAACACCCACACGTCCGGACCCGGTTTGTGCCAGTCCCGTTCGCCCCAGTGCCTCACCTCCGTCTGAATATCCGGATCAATCTTGTACGTCTCCACCCCCGACCCGCGCCGCGCCACCTGGTCCGCCGCCCGCAGCATGTTCCGATCCTCCGCCTGCACCGCCTTCCGCGGCTCCAGCACCATCCGGTCCGGTAGAAACCGAATCTGCCACGCCGTCTGCTCCTGCATCGACCGCTGCCACGCCCGCTTCGCCAGCGACCGCAACTCCGTCAGCGGTGCCCTCAGGTTCCGTTCGTCGTTCAAAGACGACATCCCGAGAAACGACCCCACAAACACCAGCCCGATGATCGCCAGCACCAGCAGCATCTCCATCAGCGTGAAGCCGCGTCTTGTTGTCTTGTGTGGCGTGTTCATCGGAATGGCATCCGGCAGAAACCGGGATTCAAATGTCAGGATCAGCCTCGGCACCCGCCAGCATTACTGCTGCAGCGCCGTCCAGTTCCCGATGTCGTCATCGGTGTTCTCAAGCTTGTCCTTCCCCTTCGAGAAGATGTCGAACTTGTCCTTGCTCCGCCGCGCCGGCGTCACGTACTGCATCGGCTCACCCCACGGATCAATCAGAATGCCTTCGTCATTCGTGATGTTCCCCGTGATCAGCGCACGCAAGCCCACCGCAGCCGACGGCGGACGCCCGCTGTTCTTCGTCGTGTAGAGCTGAATGTAGCTCATGATCGTGTTCACCTGCGACTCCGCCTTCGTGCCGCGCGCCTGATCCATGATCGCGCTGTAACCCACCGCCACACCGCCCATCAGCAGACCAATAATGGCCAGCACCAGCAGAAGTTCCATGAGGGTGAAGGCGCGCGGACGGCGGCGGCGCAATGCGATCGGAGCGGTTTTCATGCGATGGGGTAAGGTAAGAAGATAAGGAGCAGCGGCACCATGCACACCACTCTGTGTCCATTAGATGCCCACCGCCCGCCTTCGTTCAATACGAGATACTCCCGCCCGCTTTTTTCCCCGGACACCCGCGCCTGCGGATCTCCGCACTCACTGCGGCACCACCCGCAACCGCAGAAACCGCCGCCCCCCATCCACCGGCGGCACACTCCGGTACACCGCCAGCCCAGGCACCGACGAAAACACCACCGCTTCCCCAGGCCCGCTCGCCCAGCTCCCCAATCCCCCGGACGCCTCCGCCGTAAACCCAAGCCGCGCCCTCGGATCACTCGAAAACTCAATCGACAGATGCTCCCCCGCCCCCGTCCGCACCAACCCGGCCGTCGCCGCCGCCACCACCCGGCTCGCCCCCCTCATCGGCCACGTCATCCACGCATACTCCATCGTATTGTTCACTCCATCCCCGTCAGGATCCGCCGTCGGCCCGCTCACCGCCACATTCCCCAGCTGCGCCGCCGTGAAATGCAGCGCCCGCCAGTCCGCCCACGAAATCGCCTCCGGATCCCCCGACGTCACCGCCGCCGTCTGGTAAAAATAACTCTGCCCCGACGTCCGCACCGCCCCCACCACCGCCGTCACCCCCTGATCCGCACTCCACACAATCGGCGGCCCCCCAATCGAACTCCCCAGCGGCCACGTCCACGTGCTCCGCCGGAACAACATCCACTCCCGCCCGCTCACCGCCCACACATACGCCGGCGCTCCAGGCACAAACGGAATCACATTCTGCGTGAAATCCACCACCCCCGAATAATACCGCACCTGCGAATCCCATCGCGCATGCGACGCCGGTGTCCAGTTCGCCGCCCACTGCCCCACATTCGCACTCGTCGGCGTGAACCCCGACGCAAACACCCCCAGACTCAACACCACCGTGTCCGGAAACAACCGCCCGTCCGACAACGCATGCGGCAACCCAATCACCCCGTCCCACACAATCTGCGTCCCCCGTACCGGCATCGACCCAGCCATCAGCCCAGCCGCCACCACCGTCAGCAGCGAAAATCTCCTCGCAACCCGGCCCGCCACCGACGGCACCGCAGACAGAATTCGATGTGTGAACATAGCGTCGGAAAATGTTGGCGTCACCTGACTCCGGACACCCTGAATGCCCCGCTCCATCGGGGCACTCAAGGTTCTCAGGAAGTCAATTCGCCGCCATTATCTCCGCACTCACGGATTTGTCCAATCCAGCTTCCGCCTCACGGCACCCACGGCAGCGGCATCACGTAATCCACGTGCGCCGTCTTCGGGCAGTAGTACTGGCTCCGCAGCGGCTTGAACAGCAGCTCGATCCCCGTGTTCGGAAGGCTGCTGTTACCCGCCCGCGTGTAGTGATTCCGCGTCGTCGTCTTCAGGTAGTAATGCACTTCCTGCGTCAGCGACCCCATCGTCGTGTCGCCGCTCCACAGCATCACCTGGTCCGCTGCCCCGAAACTCGTCGCCCCGGTAAACGGCACCGCACTCGCATTGGTCGGATTGAGCAACCCGCGCCCGATGATGCTCGCCGCCACCGGCCACGGATTCGATCCCATCCGGCATCCAGCAGGCAACGGCATCGCAAACTTGTTCGACCGCACCCCGCCCGAAATCGTCCGCGTCAGCGTCGGACCCGCCGTTCCCGCCGAACGACGGTGCACAAACAACGCCGCCGATGGATCAATCAGATACCCTGCCTGGCTCCCTGCCAGCAGATTGCCAGCCATGATCCACGTCGGCGTCCCGCTCAGATCCAGCAGCGAAATCGTCTTCCACGTCGCCGTCTCCACGTCGTAAACGATCAGGTAATCCGCCGTCGCCGCACTCACGCCAGCCGTGAAATCAGCCACCGGGAACTGCTCGCCCAGGGTCTTGTACGCCCGGACCACATAGTTCGCTCCGAGGAAGTCAGCAGGCACCGCCACCGTACTCCGCCCGCTCACCGTGTCGATCACCACCGACGTCCCAGCCAACCGGGTCGCCGCAGTGTCCACATGGAATCGGTGCCCTTCCAGCGCACCGTTAAGCATCTCCACATAGTATCCCTTCCCGGCCGTCAGCAAGGTGCTGAAGCTCGTCTGCCCCAGCGCCGCACTCGCACTGAAACTGCTCGTCAGTCCTGCCCCCGTCACCGCTCCAGCCGCACCCGTAATCAGCGGGCAGCTCTCAAACGGAAGACTGCAACTCTCGCAATTCACCCGGAAGCTCTGGTCCATCCAGCCTTCCACATTGCTCCGGATCGTCTCCCCGGCCCCGATCGAATTGCTGTTGTCCACGTCCACGGTCACCACCGAGCGCACAAACCCGTACCCGAGATTCAATCCCGGCAGGCTCTCAAGGTTCGCATATGTCGCCTTGATCGATCCGTCAGGATTGTTCGTCAGCACCGCCGTCAGCCCGGAATCCGTCCACCCCGCTCCATCCACCCCGCTGTTCCGGAGATCCGCAATGTACTCAAGCCGGTAAGTCACCCCAGTCGCTCCAAGCACCTGCCGCACCGTCGCATCAATCGTCCCATTGCCATTGAATACCAGATTCAGCGGGCATTCCAGCACGCCGCTCGATGGATTGAAGCAGTACACAAACTCATGCAGATTCGTCCAGCGGTCCCCATCCGGATTCTGCGTCGGTCCGTTGCTCCCGCCCAGTGGATTGCGGATCTGCCACTCCGCCCACGTTGGCGGACAGATCGCTTCCTCGATGAAGTAATTGCCGTCATCCACTTCCCCGGCCGCAATCGTCGCCGGAATCATGTTGTCCCCCGTCAGCGTGTTCGCCACCACATCCGTGTCGGCTGTCACATCAGCATCACTCACCGTCCGGTAGCCCGCCGGTTGCACCTCAACAATCAGATAGCTGCCCACCGGCACCCCCGTGAACGCATACGCTCCAACCGTCCCGGATCCTGCACTCGTCGTCGTTCGCATCGGCGTCCCGGAATCCGGCAGCCCATCCTCGTCCGCATCCTCAAACAATTGCACCGTCACGCCGCCAAGTCCAATATCACCGTTCCCGTCACCGTTGGAATCCACCCAAACCCGGCCCGAAATCGTTCCGGACGGGAAGTAGCCGTCATTCCCCGCACTCGTCGTTACCCCAGCCACCGCCGTCACACTCGTCGGATCCGTCCCCTCGCTCTGCACCACTCCCACCGGGAATTGCGCATCGCTCTCATCCACATTCGCCGTCGTTAGCCCAGGCGGAACCGTCACCACCCAGTTGCCCGATGCGTCAGTCGTCACCAGCAGCACCGCACCGTTCACATCCGTCACCACCACATTCACACCAGCAAGGTCAGGCTCTCCGAGATTCTGCACTCCATTTCCGTTCGTGTCGATGTACAGGTGACCACTCACCGTCGCGCTCCCCTTGAACCCGAAGTCAGCATCCCCACGGCTCTGGTTCTCCAGCAGCGTCACACTAGCACTGTACGGCAATCCAGTCCCCGTGCCGTCAAGGTCGTAGCTCGCCACAAAATTCGCCGGCAAGGTCGCTTCGTCCACCGCCACCACATACGGCGCTCCAATCGTCGGACGCGGCGTCAGCCCGCTGAACCCATAAGCCCCGCTCACCGACGTCAGCACCGATGGCTCATTCCCATCAAGCACGCCGTCATTGTCGAAATCAAGATACACCCGGACACCAGCCATCGCCGGCTCACCCGCATCCTGCACACCATCCCCATCGACGTCGTACCACACATAGTCCCCGATACTCCCGCTCCCTTGGAACCCGAAGTCCGCCGTCAGCACCGCTGGGACCAGCCCACTCACCGTCACCGTCGCCCGCGCATCCATCGTCGCATCAGGATCCCCCGTCACCACCGAGCCGTCAGGATAGGTGTTCGGATCCACCGCCACCGTGTACGTCTCGTATGTCAGGTATTCAAACAGATAGCCCCCAGCCGCGTTCGTCACCACCGCGGGCTCTCCCACATCCCGATTGGTGTCGCCATCAAGATCAAGATACACCCACACACCCGCCAGCGGCGGCTCGCCCGCACCCTGCACGCCGTCTCCATTCATGTCGTTCCACACCCGGTCGCCAATCTGCGCACTCCCGCGGTACCCGAAATCAAGATCGGTCACAACATCGCCAGCCACGATCACTGTCGTCGTCCGGTGATTCAGCACACCATCCTTGTCATACGTCTGGCTCAAATCTGCCGGCAGTGTCGCCGTATTCACCGACACAGTATAGCTGCCCGCCGCAAGCCCGGCGAATGCATACTCACCAGCCGCATTCGTCGTCGTTTCAAGATCGCCCATCCCCGGCTCGTACACGCCGTCCCCATCCACATCGATGAACACCTTCACCCCGGCAAAGAACGTCTCGTCAGCATCCGTGACTCCATCCGCATTGCGGTCACCCCAGAGGTGCCCGCCAATCGATCCAATCCCCTTCAGCCCGAAGTCCACATTCGTCACCGGTGCCGTCAGTACCACCACCGTAATCCCGTCCACCACAACATCCGGATCACCCGTCACCGTCGTCCCCGCAGGAATCGTCAGCGGATCCAGCATCACCTTATACGTCCCCGGCAGCAACCCGCCAATCACATATGCCCCCGACGCATTCGTCTGCGCAAACGGCTCATGAGGATCCTTGGACCCATCGTTGTCAGTGTCGATGAACACGTTCACACTGCCGATTCCCGGCTCCGTCACCCCATCCTGCACTCCGTTCCCATCCCGGTCGTTCCACACGACGTCCCCAATGCTCAGGTTCCCCTGATACCCGAAGTCCGCCGTCACGTGCGTGTCCGCCGCCCCGAGATTCACCGTCGTCCAGTTGTTGAACGTCCCGTCCGGATCGCCCGTCTGAGTCGCCCCGATCGGCAGGCTGCTCGCCAGCACCGTCACCCGGTAGCTCCCGGCAGGAAGGTTTCCTATCACGTACGCACCCGCACCATTCGTCACAGCCGACGGCTCGTCTGCATCAAAATTCCCGTCCAGATCAATATCAAGGAACACCGTCACCCCGCCAATCGGCAATTCATCCGAATCCTGATTCCCGTCCCCATCCGCGTCGTTCCACACATAATCCCCAATGCTCGAACTGCCACGGTAACCGAAGTCCGCATCCGTCACACTCTGACCCGCCGTCACCACCACACTCGTGGCATGCGCACTCCCCGTCCCGTCACGGTCCGCCGTCGCCACCGCTCCCGCAGGCAGCGTCGTCGTGTCCACACGGACCGCATAAGTTCCCGGAGCAAGCCCGGACAACACATAAGCACCAACCCCGCTCGTCACCGACGCAATCTCTCCCACATCGTACGTCTGGCTGCCGTTCGCATCAATGTACACACGCACCCCAGCCAATGGCGGCTCTCCCGCTTCCTGCACGCCGTCACCATCACGGTCGATCCACACATAATCGCCAATCGATCCAGTCCCGCGGTCCACAAAGTTGTTCCCATTGTCAGTCTCCCCAGCCGCCAGATTCACCGGCAGCAGGCTGTCCGTCTGACTCACATTCGCAAAATCCACAGGCGAACCAACCGCATCGACCGTCGCATCACCGTCCGCAATGCTCGCATACCCGGCCGGATCCACCTCCACCACCACATAACTGCCTGGCAGCACATTCACAAAGCTGTACCCGCCCGATCCATCCGTCACCGCCGTGTCCAGCACCGTCGCATTGTCCGCCACCCCGTCATTGTTGCTGTCCGCATACAACTGCACCGCCACTCCACTGAACACCGCATCCGCCGTCCCGTCATTGTTCGTGTCCCGCGACACCGTCCCCGCAATGCTGCCATACTGCTCCTCCACAAAATTGTTCCCCGTATTCGCAGCTCCGGCAGACACCACGATCAGCACCTGGTCGCCAATCACATTCAGATCCCCGCCATCCTTGTCGCTCACCGACGCATACCCCGATGGCTGCGTCTCCACCACCTGATAACTCGCCGGCGGCAGCCCCGTGAAACTGTAACTCCCGTCGACCGCAGTCGTCGCCGTCGTCGGCTGCACCCCAACCGTGTTCACATCACTGTCGATGTCCGCACCGCTCGCATCCTTCAGCGTCAACACCACCCCGGCGATCCCACTGTCGCCGATGTTGTCATTGTTCGTATCCGCGAGCACCGCCCCAGTGATCGAACCAAGGCTCGAAGTCGGCACAAACCCGAAGTCCTTCGTGTTGTCCGTCTCCCCGCCACTCAGTACCATCAGCGGACCCGAAACCGCTCCGCCACTCACCGCCTGAGTGCCATTGTCGTCATTGTCCGTTCCATCGTCCGTCGCCACCGTCACCATGCTCGACAACGGTGCCGCCGCCAGCGCACCACCCACTCCGAAATTCGATACCGGAAGGTACAGCGTGTAACTGCCCGCCGGAATCCCCACGAAACCATACACCCCGCCGCCAGCCGTCACCGTCGTCATATACGGCACACTCACCCCAAGCGTCTGGCTCGATTGATACAACTGCACCACCACCCCATCAATCCCACTCTCGCTCCCGCTGTCGAAGATCCCGTTGTTGTTCACATCGCTCCACACCAGGTTCCCAATCGTCCCCAGCGCTCCAGTATTGTTGGAATCAAGGAAGTTGTTCCCCGACGCCGTCGCCGAAGCCACCACCAGCACCGGAATCCGGTCATTGTTCGGATTCACCGTGTCCGCCGTGCTGAAATACCCGGACGGATTCGTCTCCACCACCACATAGTTGCCAGGCGGCAAGGTCGAAAACGAATACGTGCCCGCCGCACCCGTCGTCACCGACGCCCCGAACACCTGCCCGTCCGACGGATTGCCATCCGCGTTAGGATCCGTGTAAAGCGTCAGCACCGCCCCCGCCAACCCGCTGTCGGCATCCGCAAAATCCCCGTCACCGTCCGTGTCGTTCCGCACCTGCCCGCTGATCGCTCCGTAATTCGCGGGATCAATATACACATCAAGGAAGTTGTTCCCCGCATACACCGTCAGCGCCACCACGTTCACCGGAATCCAGTTGTCATTCGGACCTGACGTGTCCGCCACACTCTCATAACTCAGCATGTCTTCCTCCACCACGACATAGTGCCCCGCACCAAGGTTCAGGAACTCATAATATCCAGCACCGTTCGTCGTCGTCACCTGCTGGACCGACCCGTCAGTCGGATCGCCGTCCCCGTTCGGATCGCTGTAAAGCTTCACCGTCACTCCGGCCAGCGCCGCGTCACCGCCGCCAAACCCGGGCGTCCCAAGGTCCTCATACACAAACCCCGAAATCGTCGCCGACAAGGTCTGCAGCCCCGCACTGCTCGAGGACGGCGGCACATTGTCAGCATTCGCATCCACCGCAAAATTCACCGCCGCAACGTTCGTCGCAGGGTTCGCAGCCCCCACCACCCTCAGCGTCACATTCACCGCAAACGTCGCATTCACCGCAAGGCTCCCCGCCCCGGTAATGTCATTCCACAGCAACGAACCGGAACCCACCCCGTCCGGCGCCACCGTCGCCGAAACATACTCGAAATTCGCCCCGCTGAAGGTGTCCTCCAACGGCACCGTCGTCAGCGCCGTCGTCCCCGTGTTCTGCACACTGATATTGAACACCACATTGTCCCCCTTGTTCGCAGGCCCAGGGTTCGGACTCACCAGCGTCTTCACCACCGTCACCGCCGGACGCGTCACCACCACCGGCGACGAAGACGAAGCCGTCGGCCCGCCCCCAGTCGTCACATTCACAATGTTCGACGCAGGATTCGCCGCCGAAACCCCCGTGAAATTCACAATCAGATCCACACTCTGCCCCGACGCCAGCGGTCCCACGTTCGTCCACGTCAGACTGCTCCCAGTCACCGTGTCCGGGGTCGGACTCGCAGAAACATACCCCAGCGCCGCCGGGAAGGAATCCACCACCTGCACCGTGCTCAGCAAGGTACTCCCACTGTTAGTCACGCGCACCCGGAACTGCGCCGCTTCCCCAATCACAATCTGTCCGTCAACCGGCGAAAGCAGGGTCTTCGTCACCGACACCCCAGCCACCGCACTCGGAATCGATGCCGAATCCCCAGACGTATCCAGCGAATCCGTCGGATCAACATATGTCACATTCATCACCGACCCGGCAATCGCATACAGTGTCCCGTTATTCGTCGTCCCGGCCACCGTCCCACTCGCCGGAATCGTCGCGGCAAAAACACCCGTGTTCACCCCAGTCTCCGTCAACGTCACCGTCTCACTGTCCCCAGTGCTGCTCGTGATCACGACCGTCACCGTCTCCGCCACCAGCGGATTCGTGTTCTGATCAATATCCGTCACCCGCACCGCCACACTCTCTCCCACCGCATACACCAGCGTCCCTGGACCGTTCAACCCGGTCGTAAACTCCGTCACACTCGGTGTCCCCAGATCGTCCCCGGAAAGCGGCACCGATATCGACCGCGTTGCAGAAATCGTGTTCTCAAACCCTTCCTTCGCCGTCGTCGTGATCGAGAACGATCCCTGCGTCGCTCCCGTCACCCACACATACTCATAAGTCTTCGTCGCCGCCGTCGTGTTCACCACATTCGCCGCCGTCAGCGTCGTCGTCACATCCCCAGCCGTCCCTGGCCCATCAATCACCAAACCCATGCTCGTAATGTCATACGCGCCAAACGGATCGCCAGCCGTCGCCCGCACATACACGGTCTGCCCCAACGACGGCGCCACCACCGCATTGCCCCCCGGATACGGCGCATCGTAAAACCCAAGCGAATCATT
The DNA here is from genome assembly GCA_947462995.1 of Verrucomicrobiales bacterium. GTDB lineage: Bacteria > Verrucomicrobiota > Verrucomicrobiia > Verrucomicrobiales > V1-33 > V1-33. The sequence continues at coordinate 9,847 of CANHUG010000034.1, forward strand.
GTGAATCACCGTGCTCGTCGGCAGCGTGATCTTCGACGGCTTCGTGCTGCTGTCATAGTCTATCGTAAAGCTCACCCCGGACTGATTGTTCGTCACCACCGCAGAAATCACATCCCCTGACGCAAAACTCACAGGACTCCCCAGCGCCGGGAAAGTGAAGGTCAGCAACCCGCTCGCCGCTGCAGCCCCGCTGCTGGTCGCAAATGCCACCCCGTTCTTCCGCAGCACCGCACTGACACTCGGACTCGCAGGCATCGTCCCCGTCGCCGTGTAGTATGCCGTCATCGTAGGCGCCGACGTCAGCGTGAACGCTTCCGCAAAACCCGGAGTCTGCGTGAACGTCGCACTCCCGCCACTGCCGCCCGCAGCCGGCTTGATCGAAACCGCCCCAATCGCCCATTCCTGGATATCATTGCTCGTGTACGAGTGCACCACCGACGCCGCTCCCGCCTCGGTACTCGCCGCCCCTCCCAGCGTATTCCCTGGGTTCGCGATCCTCGCGCTGTGCAGGCTCGTCTGACCAGATCCGCTCGGCAGCGAAATCGTCGGCGAACTGTCCCACCCCACGTGCCCAATCACCAACTCACCCGTCGCCGACGTCACCGTCACACTCGCCGACGTCCCCGTGCCACCAGCCGACACGTACGTGCCCAGCGGCGTCGTCTGATTCACTCCGTTGAACGTCGTCGCACCAGCCACCATCGTGCACGCTCCCGTCGCCGTCACCACCACGTTCGCCGCTGCCGACCCGGGATTCACCAGTCTGTACATGTACGATCTCGCCTCCGCTGTCCCACTGGTCGGATTCGACCTGCTGCCCACCAGTGTCATCGCAGTACCCCCGAAGGTCACCCCGCTCACCGTCGCAGTCGTCCCGCCTGTGTCCGTTCCTCCCACCGCAACCGTCACGATCAACAAACGGTCCGAACCGCTTCCCGGTGTGTGCGAGAACGTCAGCGACGTTGCCGACGTGCTCGTCCCCGTGTTCGCCGTCGTGTTCGCCGCCTGCGTCACCGTCCCAGCCGATGGCGCCGCCAGCGAAGAGGTGCTCGATGTCGTGCTGTCCGCAGGCGAGACGTCAGCAGGCGACACCCGGTCAAGGTCTCCAGTCGTGTCCCCGTCCCCACCATCCGTCTCGAAATACAGCTGCTTCTGCAACCCCGAGGCCCCCGTGATCAGCGCCGTGTCAGGACAGGTTTCCCCGAAAACAGGGTCCGTGTGGCTAGCCGAAATCGTCTCCCCAGGCTGCACCATCAGCGTCCCGTCATCCTGACCGATCCCTTCGGAACTCGAAGATGGCAGCTCGGCAGTGTTCCGGAAAACCCCCGTATTTACCCCAGTCTCCGTCAGCGTCAGCATCTCCAGATCATCCACCGCACTGTTCGTCACCATCACAACGAGGCTCTGCACCGTCGTACTGCTCGTGTTCGCATCCGCATCCGTCACCGTCACATAGATGCCGTCACCAGCCGCATAATCCACCTCGGTGCCCGACGCATTCGTCAGCTTCAGCGTGCACGCCACCGATCCGCCTGACGTCGGCACATTCACCGTATCCGACGCCTTCACTCCCGGCGAAGCAGGCACCGTCACCGTATTCGTAATCGTCCCCGCCGCGTTAATCGTCGCACGGAACTTCAGCACCGTCGTCGTCCGGCTCGTCACAATCGGCACGAACAACCCGCCCTCATCCATCGGAAAATTCGTCACCCCGGCATCCGCCACCACATTGCCATCCCGCTTCGTCGACGCATTCACATACGTCAAAGACGCCGGCAGCGTATCCAGCACCGAAATCCCCGTCAGCGAGAACAGGCTCTTGTTCTCCAGCGTGATCGTATACTCCAGCACGTCATTCACGCTCAGCCCAGTCGGCGCATTATCCACCACAATCGCCGACACCTTGCTGATCACAGGCACCGGATAGTTCGGCAGCGTGTTCCCAAGGTCAAGAAACGGCAGCGCCGGTCCAGCCACCGATGGCTGCTGCCCCCACGCCCCGGTAATCATTGTCCCATCAAGCGTATACAAACGCATCGAACTCTGGTCCCGGTCCGGATCATATACCGTCGTCACCGTCAGCGGCGTCACCGCAATCGCCACATCATACTTCCCTCCATTCGGATCTGTCAGCGGTCCAAGCCGATCCCCGTTGTAATCCACATAAATCGTCGTCGAACTCACCGGCGTCACCCATACCGGATTGCCATTCTGCGTCCCATTCGAGCTCCCCGCACCCCATCCGACCGCAATCTCCGTCGATAGAAAATCCTCCGGAACAAATGCATAGCCCCAGTCGTGAACATTATTCGCCGTCGGCTCCGCTCCCACCATGCCAACTCCCCAGAATGCCTTGTTCCCCGCACTCGTGAAACGCGCCGCAGAATTCAGCGGCATCAGAAACTGATACGTCCCCCGCGCCGGCACACTGAATGAACCAGTTCCCACCTTCGTCACATAATTGATGGTAATCGCCGATGTGTCCGGATTGTGCAGGTAAACATAGGTGTCGTTCCCGTCCGGCGCCGTCCCCACCGGCGCAACATACTGATCCGACCACTTCGCCAGTGGCGGAATGTTCGCCCCGCGGGACTCGTAGTTCGCTCCAACATCCCCATAAAACTCAATCACCTGAATCGCCTTCGTCGACGTGATCGTCGCCCCAGTCCGGATCCCCGCATTCACCAGATAGGATTCCCCCTGGTTCAAGGTCACCGTCACCGCACCACCAGCCCCCGGGCCGTCCGCATCAATCGTCACCACCGTCCCGTTCGCCGCCGCCTGAATATACGCAGAGCAATGCTCAAACATCGAACTCGTCGCCGGACTCGGAAAGACAATGTTCTCACCAACCGGCAATGCAAACGACGTCCCCCAGTCCGCCACCGGCCGCACTTCCACCGAATTCGCCAGCAACGGCCCCGGATTCGTAAACCACGCCGCCCGCGTCATCACAATCCCATAAGTCGATCCTAATCGGTCACGGCCGTCAAACAGCAGCGTCGCCGCATTCCGCGGCAACGTCACGTTGTTCCGCATCAGCACCAGCGCCCCGGCAGAAAACGACGCCGGATCATTCACAAACCCCGGCGGCTTCCCGTTCACATTGTTCCCATCACCCCAGATCTGCGTCGTCGTCTGCGTCGGATTTGCCAGGTCAGTCTCGTACCCGTCCTCCCACTGATCATACACCACCTTCGTACCCACCACCGGTACCGTCACCGCTATCACCGTGTCCGTAATCGAATTGATCGCCGGAGCCAGCACCGCATAATCCTGCCTCAACTGCGCTTCAGGCTGCGGCACAAACCATTCCTGCACAATCGGCAACGCCGCCGCCCCACTGGCCAGCAACCCGGACACCACCGAAAATACCCACCCGGCACGCACCCGCCCGACTCTCGGTGAGTTCCCTCCTGTTTGCACAACGGTCTCTGATTTCATTGATGATGTCGTGACTTCCGACCCGGTCCTCCTGCATGGAGACGCCGGGAGTTGGAAAAATTGCTTGGCTCTGAACATTGCTTTGATTGTTAGGACTGCCTCACGGCGCGGCTCCCGAGTGCCCGCAGCGCGGATTCCCGCCGCCGCACTCTCCCCGCGCCCGCCTCTCACCGGACCATAGGTTTCGAAATCTCCCGTCTCCTCGTTACCCCAAGCACAAACAGCACCGGCAGCAGCAGGGCCGTCGTCCCCGCCGGTTCAGGCACAAAATGCGTCTGGTAACACCACTCCGTCGCAGGCGCCACCCACTCCCCACCACTCCCCACCAGTCCCACCACTCTCCACCCCGCCAAACACCACCGTCTGCTCCGTCGCATCGCAAAACAGACTCCACGTCACCGCAGGCGTCGTCTGATCGCTCCCCGTCGTGTCCGGTATCAGCCAGTCATCCCCGACACTCGCCGCATCATCCGTCACCAGCAGCCACTGCCCGTACTCCGAAATCGCCATCCCGTCCCGCACCCACATGTACACCTGCGCCCCCGCCTCAAACAAACTGTTGTCCGACAGCACCACCGATCCCGCAAAATTCGCAGATCCAGCATCTCCGCCCGGCGCAGGGTTGTAATTCGTCGTCCCAAGGCTCAGCCAGTTCGCTCCCCAATCCCCAAGATTCGAGGTCGTCGGCGTGAACCCGTTGCCGAACACCCCAAGGTCAATCACATACTGCGACCCCCACCCAGTCACCCCGTCACTCGCCAAAGCCCTCGCTCCCACTTCCCCATCCCACACAATCGTCACCGCCGCCGCACCGCGCATCGCCATCCCCGCAAAACACATCGCCGCCATCGCTACCCCGGCCTGCGTCCGTGCACGCATTGCCCCCCGTGCCCGCTGGCACGCCGGATTCTCCCGCAGATTCGCAAATCGATTTGAACTCATAGTAATCTTGAAAGCTTTGTCAGTGGTTTTTCAGTCCGCCTGAGAGGAACATTTTTGCCTGGCAAGTACGTCAACGTGTATGCCACGATTCCGGTATGCAATACCTGGTACTGTGTATTCCGATTGAAACCCCCGCAATTGGGTGAAACCCGCAGCACCCTCATAGCCTCGCATTCCTCTATCCCGCCCCCCGGCTCTCCGCCCGCCCCATCCCTCATGCAGCCCTCATAAATCAAAGGATTTTCAGCCCACGGCCAAAACCGTTCCCCCACCCCCTCCCCCCTCCAAGGTTTCGCCTTGATTGTCCCCGCTAAACACGCACCGTACCCTACTGCTCCGGTTCGTGGCCCCCTCCCGAATCCTGCGAACCTTCCAAAATGATGGAAATCAACCGCTTCTAAAGCAACCATGAGCCTCCGCTGCCTGATCATCGAAGATCAACTGATGTTCGCTCAGTTGCTCGCAGGCGTGCTCCGTACCATCCGCGGCCTCGAAGTCGTCGCCGCAGCTCACAACGTCGCAGAAGGCCTCAAAGCCTGCCGCCGCCTCAAACCTGACCTCGTCATCCTCGACATCACCCTGCCAGACGGCAGCGGCCTCGAAATCCTCGCTGACCTCGCCGCCCACCAGCCTTCCGTCAAAGTCATCGTCCTCTCAGGCGAAGCCAGCTCCCTCGTCCTCACCGCCGAACAACGCCACTGCGTCCGCGCCGTCGTCGACAAAACCAACGCCTACCAGACCCTCGGACGCGAAATCACCGAAATGTTCGAATCCTTCGGCCGCGTCAAACCCCCAATCCTCTCCGACGAACCCGCCGCGGTCCTCACCGAACGCGAACTCGAAATCTTCCGCTGCATCGGCCAGGGCATGGCCAGCAAGGCCGTCGCCGCACAACTCGGCATCTCCGTCTTCACCGTCGATACCCACCGCCGCAACATCGGCGCCAAACTAGGTCTCACCGGAGCCGATCTCGTCCAGGCCGCCAGCGTCCACATCCGCACCAGCCTCGCTTAACTCCCCGCCCCACCCTCCCGACCCCGCACCATCCCATGCCTCCGCCACGTCAGCGCCATCTCCGTCGCAGGTAGAGGCCCCAACGGCGAACTCCTCAAACTCACAGGCGTCTGCTTCGATATCACCGACCGCAAACTCGCAGAAATCAAACTCAAACAAAGCGAAACCCGCCTCGCTCGCATCATCGACGAAGTCCCCATCCCCATCGTCGTCTGCTCTACACAAAAATTCGGCACCATCCTCTCCACCAACAAGGCCTTCATCTCCACCTTCGGCTACTCCCCAGAAGAACTCCCCGACGTCCGCGCATGGTCCATCCTCGCCTACCCCGATGAAGCCTTCCGCAACTACGTCTTCGAACGCTGGAACGCTAGCATCGCCCACGCCCTCGACCGCGGCGGCATGGTCGGCCCTCTCGAATACCCCATCGTCTGCAAAGACGGCTCCATCCGCGACGTCATCTTCTCAGGCGTCATCGTCGACGACATCATCACCGTCACCGTAGTAGACGTCACCGAACGCCGCGACGCTGAACGCAAACTCACTGAATCCGTAGATCGCGAACGCCAAGCCGACGAACGCCGCCGCAGCCTCCTCGAAAAAAAACTCCGCACCAGCCTCGCCGCCGCAGCCGTCGCCCACGAGATCAATCAGCCGCTCAGCACCATCCTCATGCACACGCAGCTCGCTCTCGCCACCTTCGACAGCGCCGCCGCAGAATCAGAAAAACTCCGCACCCACCTCGCCGACATGGCCGCCGAAGGCTCTCGCATGGTCACCACCATCGAAAAAATGCGCAGTCTCCTCCGCAACGTCCAGACCACCCTCGAACCAGTCGAACTCTCCGGCGTCATCCACACCGCTCTCCTCTACAACAAAAACCTCCTCTCAGACCACCTCATCGAGGTCTCCCTCTCAGGCGGCCCAGGCCACCACCTCGGCGACTCCCCCTGCCGCATCGCCGGCGACGAAGCCCAACTCCAGGTCGCCATCGGTAACCTCATCCGCAACGCCGTCGACGCCATCTCCAACCACTCCCCACCCTCCCGCCGCATCACCATCGACCTCATCCCCATGGCCAATTCCATCGAACTCGTCGTCGGCGACAGCGGCCCAGGCCTCAACAACTCCTTCCTCAAAAACATTCCCCTCCACACCACCAAACCCGAAGGCTCAGGCGTCGGCCTCTTCATCGTCGCCACAACCGTCGAAAACCACGGCGGCTCCTTCAATATCGGCCGCTCCCCCCTCGGCGGCGCAGAATTCCGCCTCTCCTTCCCTCGCCCCTCATGGGGCCCTCCCTCCCGCTCCTGATTCGTCGATATTCAGGAATCCGAAAATATTCTGAAATTCTAATTGAATCCCACCCAGTCCATCGCCAAGATATTCCCAGCACAGCGAGTTTTCTCGCTGTTGCGTTGAGGGATTGAGGCGGTGCAGGGAATTGGGTTGAGGTACTCCCCTGCACCGCCTCATGAACCCGGTCATCCCCCTCCCTCCCACTCACCCACCCGGCCCACCTCCCGCATCAAACTCAGTCCCGGGTTGACGGACACCAAAACACCATTAGAGTGCACATCCGAAGAAAAGCGGGAAGTGATTCCCGTTTTTTTGTTTTTACACCGCATCCACTTTTATGACCAGCGAACTCCTGGCCGTCTTCGATTTCTACGAAAGAGAAAAAGGCATCCCCCGCGACAAAATGGTGGAGGCCCTCGCCAATGCCATCCTCACAGCCGCCCGCAAGGTCATCGGTCCAGCACGCGAACTCCGCATCGACATCGATCCAGCCAAAGGCACCATCAAAGCCATCGCCAAACTCCTCGTCGTCGAAGAAGTCACCCAACCCTACGAGGAAATCAGCATCGCCGTCGCTCGTAAAATCGCCAAAAAACAAAAACTCGCCTCCGAACCAGCCGTCGGCGACGAAATCGACGTCGAAGTCACCCCGAACGACATGGGCCGCATCGCCGCCCAAACCGCTCGCCAGGCCATGATGCAACGCATCCGCCAGGAAGAAAAAGAACTCATCTACAAGGAATTTAAAGACCGCGCCGGCGATATCGTCCACGGCACCGTCCGCCGCTTCGAAAAAAGCGACGTCATCATGGACCTCGGCAAATTCGAAGGCGTCATCCCCAAAAAGGAACGCGTCACCACCGAGGACTACTCCATCGGCGACCGCCTCCGCCTCTACGTCGTCGCCGTCGAAAACGGCGCCCGCGGCCCCGAAATCATCCTCAGCCGCGCCCACCCCAACTTCGTCAAACGCCTCTTCGAAAGCGAAGTCAGCGAAATCGCCGACCGTACCGTCGAAATCCGCTCCATCGCCCGCGAAGCAGGCTACCGTACCAAAATCGCCGTCTTCTCCGCAGACCCCAAGGTCGACCCAGTCGGCGCCTGCGTCGGCATGCGCGGCGCTCGCGTCAAAAACATCGTCCGCGAACTCAATAACGAAAAGGTCGATATCATCAAGTGGAGCGATGACCCCAAGGCCTTCCTCAAGGACGCCCTCAAACCCGCTCAGATCGGCGACGACAAAATCACCGTCGACCCAGTCAATCGCCGCGTCTTCGTCCGCGTCCGCGAAGAAGACCTCTCCAAGGCCATCGGCCGCCACGGCCAGAACGTCCGCCTCACCAAAAACCTCATGGGCTGGGACGTCCAAGTCGAAAAAGACGAAAGCGCCCACGAGAAATTCGAAGGCCGCGTCCACGGCGCCGCCTCCGACCTCGCCGCTCGCCTCGGCATCGACACCGAAATGGCCGAAAACCTCGTCCGTAACGGTCTCGTCAGCCCTGACGTCATCGCCACCGCAGAAGCAGAAGACATCGCCGGCATCCTCGACATCCCCATGGATACCGCCGAAAAAATCCTCGCCAAAG
>CANHUG010000035.1 GCA_947462995.1 Verrucomicrobiales bacterium
TCCCACGATGAGAATGCATGGCAGATGTATGGTGGCTCGGTAGGGAATGCAAAATCAGGAACATCTGATTCGGGTGGAGAAATACCAAGTCCACCAACCCAAGTCTGAACTCCGTAATACGGACTCCGCGGGATCAATTCACAGCCGTGAATCTGCTGCACTCCCAGAAATACTAAAGCGAGGTCCCGACTTTGGTGACCATCCGAATGGATCGATAAGATAGGCATTTCCGTTGTGCCTTCGCTGAGCCAAATCTGGTAGCTAACCCGCTCCTCCTCCACACGAAAGTAAGCAAATCCACCAAGGTAGGAAGCGGTGCTTCCGTCGACCATGGGAATTGGAATGGCCAACGAGGCCTCCAGGATGGTAGCGCCTCGCAGCGAGCAGGCCGATGCGAGAACGGTAAAAAGCAGGAGTATCGATTTCATCGGCGGTCCCAGTTGGCTGGGCAGAAAAGCATAATCATGACAGCGAACGACCACTGGTATCGGCGTATCAGAGCTTGAAGAAGCGGTGGAGTGTTGCGACGATTCCATCAGTCGGCCCGGCTGTCAAACCTGAAGGCTGGCGGGCGTGCTAGGCATAATGCCCGGATTCGGGCTCGTGGAGAATTGGTGTTGCCGAGGATGGGAGCTTGCCGAATCAGGCTGGGGCGCTTTCATTCAGCCCATGAGCGATTCCGGCATTTCTTCTGATCCGGTGCAGATTCGCCCGCTTCTGCACGCCGGAATCGACCGGCTTGGTGGCGAGAATCTGCTGCTGATGCACCGAATCGCAATGCAACTGGAACTGGAGGAGGTGACGGCGCGTCTGAATGATGGATTTGATGAGGACCGGCTTGCGGAGAAGCTGGCGAGATTGCCGGAAATCATCCGTGAGGCGCGCGCAGCCATTCGTCATAGAGGGGAGTTGCTTTAATCGTGTGGGAGCGGATGTTGAGGGGAACAATACGATAGCGATCGGATGCACCTCCTCTTCTGTGATGACTTCTTCAATGCCCGCGAGCCGGACGAGATGTACGCGGCGGAATTCGCGGCGGCTCGGGCCGCTGGGTTTTCCTGCGGGCTGGTCAGTTTTGAGCGGCTGACGGGCGGTGAGGAGTTTGCGCGATGGGCTGGCGGTCCGGGCGCGGGGGAACGTGTTGCGGGATGGTATCGCGGGTGGATGCTGCGAGCTGAGCAGTATGCGCGGCTGTTTGCGGCGATGGCGGAGCGGGGGATTGATCTGGTGGTGACTCCGGAGGCTTATGCGCAGGCGCATCATTTGCCGGAGGCGTTTCCACTGGTGGCGGAGGAGTCGCCACGGACGGTGTGGATGGAGGGAACAGACGTGGATCGAGCTTGGGAGATTTCGCGACCACTTTCTGTCGGGGCCATGATCGTGAAGGACTGGGTGAAGTCGGCCAAGCACCGGTGGGAAGAGGCGTGTTTCATTCCGGCGGGGTCGACGCGGGAGAGGTTCGCGGCGGTGGTGGATGCGTTCGTGAGGCTGCGCGGGGAGGCGCTGAATCGTGGCCTTGTGTTTCGTGAGTTCGTGGACCTGATGCCGGCGGGGCGCGACGCGGCTAGCGGTCGCACGGTGTTTGAGGAATACCGGCTGTTCTTCTGGAAGGGAAAGCTGTTCAAGGCGGGGGCGCACGATGACGGCGGCGGCATGTGGGATGAGTTCGCACGCTGGGAGGAGTATGCGCGGAGGTTTGCGAGTCCGCTGATCACCATCGATGTGGCCCGGCGCCTGGACGGGAGTTGGATGATCGTGGAGACGGGCGATGCTGGGGTGAGCGGTCTGCCCGCAGTGATTGAGCCGGGGGATTTCTATGCCGCGCTGATGGCAGCGGTTGTCAGTAGACGTTGACCACGGCCTGATCGTGTCGGCTGGCAGGGTGATGGCCTCGTAGGGCGCGTCTATTTCTTCGGAGGTTTGGCGGGGGCGTCGGGGGAGAGGATGGGGCGGAGCCAGTCGGGGGAGGAGGGTGGTTTGGCGGTGTCGAGGCGGGCGCGCCATTCCTTGTCGGTTAGGTGGGTGTCGGACAATTCGGAATGGAAGGGAATGATCGCGCCGCGGCAGAGGATTTCCTTGCCCTTCCATGGGTAGAGCACGCGGATCTCGCGGGGTCTGCCGGTACCGGCGATGACGAACTGGCCGCCGGTATGGTTGAAGACCGAGGTGGCGAGGGGCGCATCGTCACGGGGTTTGTGATAGGAAGTTCCATCGTAGAAGAGGATGCTGCCGAGGGTTTCCCCGTAGTTGACCATGAAATCCTCCTCGGTGCCGTCTGGCTCGATGCCGCGGAGTTGGCGGTGGGCGCGGCTTTCCAGTTTCATGGTGATGGAAAGCAATTCCACCCACCGCTTGCGCAGCGTGGTTATGAACCCCTTGCGAGTCAGATCGAGGAAGGCTGCTTCGTGCTTGCCAGAAGCGATCTCGCGCAGACTGGACAGGAGCTTATCCACATCGAACACCCCGGTGACGTCATCCCATTTATCCCCATCGAACTCCCCTGTGACGGCATCCAATGGGGGATAGGGCCACAAACCTTCCACGATGGGTGCGACTGGCCTGAGCGCGGTAGAGAGTTCTTCGGAAACCGAACAGTCCTTTTCAAGCTGAGCGATCTCGGCCTCGGTGGTTTCACCAGCGTCGAGGGAGCGACTCAGCCATGGTTGCATGCGGTGGCGCAGACCATCGGCTTCGCGCTCAACCATGGGGATGAGCGCCGCGGCATCGGCGGCAAACAGTTGCGGGGAAGGTGTGAGGGCGTCCAGTTCGTCAAAGCGATCCGCGGTCTGCAGGATCAGTTGACCGAGCGCGTGGAAGAAGGCAGGAACCGGTTCCACAAACCCGGCATAGGGCTCGTCCGCGGGAAAGCCAAAGGAATCATCCTTGGCCTGGAGCGCCCATGTGTGGCGCATGAGTGCCCAGCCGGCGAGGGCGGTGTTCAGCGATTTCCGCTCCCAACCCGTGGTGCTCATGAATGGGGGTGCGTCGGGTTCTGGAGCCTCAAGGAGTCGGGTGAGGCAGCCCAGGTAATCCCCGTAGAGGGAGGCAGGGTTTTCCTGTTCCGGTTTGGCGGCGATCGCCTTGAGCACGGTGTCGTCTTCAGTCTTCAGCAGTCGGAGAGCGAGCGCGGATCCCAGCCATGCGCCGACATCCAGCGGATCTGGATAGGGTCTCCGGGGGGGTGTCGTGCGCTCCATCAGTTTCGCGTCCGGAAGGGCAGCGGACGGGAAGACGAAGAGCTTGTCGACTTCTCCATCGGCCCCTCGGCTCGCGGCTTTGACAACGTTTTCCGACGGTCGGCGGAACTCCTCGAGGAGGCACAGCGCGGGAGTGGTGGCCGCGCCGCTCAAGCTGGTCCACAGGGACGCGAGGACCGGGAGCGAGCCCTCTTCCCACACCGCGTCGCCCAGCACTCGTGCGCCTTCCAGTTCCGCGGGATCCTGCAATCGCAGCGGCACCGTCTGCAACCAGCGGAGTGCCCGGAAATAGCCTTGGAGTGATGCGCTGCGGGTGTAGAAACCTGACGGTTTGAAGACCCGGTAGTCGAGAGCGACGAGCCCGTGTCCGGGTTTCATCCATGCAGGCAGATGGAGCCCTTCCGCGGCTTCGACGCGCTTCACCTCAGCCGCAATGGCCGCGTCGAGGGCGGTGCCTTCACCCCAATGGCTGCCGGCGAGTCGGGCGGCGGTGCCTAGCAGCAACTGCGCGCGCTCGACGGCCTCGGGAGGCACTCCGTCCACAGTGTCCGGATTGATTTGAGCCAGGACGGCATCCAGCACCCCAGCCATGCGGAGGGCCTGCTGCGATTCCATCTGGGCGACCGATTCCTCCAGCAGCAAATGATAGGCATGGAGCACGGAATCGGACGTGATGAACACTGGCTGACCGGCAAAGATGTACGGGGTGAAGATCTGCCGCCATGTGTTGTCGGTGACGATGATCTTGTCCTGATCCAACTGCTTCTGCTGCTCAGGGGTGAGGTCGTCCGGTTTCGCTGAGAGGGCCACGGCGGTGGCTGACAGGGCGATCAGGGAGAGCAGCAGGGACCTCATGGCACTGGTCATAACTGCGAGGCCGGGGCGTTTCCTGGGGCATTCGGATGGAATCGGAGAATCCTGGGACGGCGGGCGATGACTTCCTGTCGGACTAGGACTCTAGTCCTATCGCCGAACGGATGGTTCTCGGCGAGCAGGTAGCGAAATTCGCAATCCCAGACCCCTGATGAATCGAAAGCTGAGTCTCATTTCCTTCCTGCTGCTGACAGCTGCCTTGGTCTGGCGGCATTGGCAGGGTACTGCAACTGCGCCTTCGGGGCGACCGCTGGCCGTTGTGGCGCGGGCGTCGACGGAGGATGCTGTGGCGGAGGAATTGCCGCCGTGCTGCCGGGAGGCTGCGAAGGCTGAGAAGGCGGCGGAGTCCAAAGCGGGATCGGAAGCGGTGGCGCTGGATCCGGACGGACCACTGCCGCAGAACGTTCTCTGGGAAAAGGTGGAGGCGGCCGCTCCCATGGCGGCCTTCCGCCAGTGGGCGAAGCATTACGTGGCGGCTCCATCGGCAGACATGGTGGCGGAAGGGGTGAAGCTCGCCACCGATCGCCGCACGGCGATGGTCGATCTGATCCAGCAGAATCCGGAAAAGGCTCTGGAGAATGGCGTGCCGGAGGCCGTGCGCCGGGCCTTGCCTTCCGAGGTGGTGAGCCTGCTTGAGGAAAAGGTGGATGGCGTCGGTGATCTCATCGCGACGGCCTTCCACTATCCGGACCAGCGGGTTCCGGCCGGGAAGCGATTGGTGGAACGCTCGGTCGAGATGGAAGACGGGCGTAGCTTCGAGGGCTTTGTGTACGGAAACCGCGAGTACCAACCGTCGCGCGACAAGATTCCGGTGCACGGCATCGCGATCGATGGCAAGATGGCCCTCAGCCAGTGGCCCGGTCGTGTGCTGGAACCAGTGGAACTAGCCGAAGCGCGGCAGGCGGTTGCCGAGGAACCGATCTGTCCGGTTTCGGAGACCCCGATTGCGGAGACAGGAACGGCCACAGGCGTGGTGGTCGGCAGGAAGTTTGAATTCTTCTGCGGTCCCCGCCACGCCCAGGGGTCGTTGCAGCAGCGGGCGGCCGGGGAAGCGGTCCGTCCGCCCGGGCTAGGGGTTAGTGCCGTCGTCGAAGCGGCATCCAGCGGTGAAGGGACGACCGTACCGGCATTTGCGTTTCAGGGGAACGCGTCATGGACCACCGGTACCAAGCGACTCATGATGGCCCGTATCATGTTCAGCGACGGCATGGATTACGCAAACCTGTCCATTAATGACTGCACTGCGATCGTCAGCGGCATCCGCACAGCATTCGAAGACTGGTCATACGGACGCTACATGGTCAGCGGGGTTGGTGCCGGAGGGTCTATTGTCAGCCCGGTGCTGACGATGAAGAAGCGGGCGGATCAATACACGGCCATGGGGGACGTATGGAAGGAAGTGCAGGCGGAATTGAAGAGCCGAGGCCTGGGGAGCGGATTCGATATACTTGTGGTGCTGGCTGGCAATGCACCCTTTCCTGATGACGACGAAGATGATGGCATCGTGAAATGGGGTGGAGTTGGCCGCATCGGTGCCGGTCAGACCATTCTCCGCACGAATGGAACCGGATGGAATACCGCGGACCGGATTGAAAGCGGCATCGGTACCGGCATTCATGAGATCGGCCACAATCTTGGACTCTATCATGCCTCGAACATCTGGGATTCGAGCGCCAAGGACATGTCGGCTCCGGAGACCGGGGCGGAGTACGGTGACCGCTACGACCGGATGGGCACCGGTGGTCGGGATTACAACGTCCGCTTCAAGCGTTGGCTCCGCTGGCTTGACCCTGAGAGCGTCCCCATGGCCAACATGGTGGGTACCTTCACGCTGAAAGAGCATGACCTCAATCAGGGGAGCGGCCTTCGAGGCCTCCAGATTCTGTCATCGAAGTTCAGCATTTTAAAAACCTATCACTTGTTTGCCGAGTATCGCCTCCGCGGGGTGGAGCCTGCGACCGACAATCTGCGGTATGTCGATTACAACGACACCCTTTCGGCATATAGTGTCCAGATCCGCGTGGGCGATGTGTTTCATCCGAAAACGTGGCTGCTGGATGCCACTCCTGAGACGACAAACACTGAACCCGAAGATCCCGTCTCAAAAGATATCGATGTATCCGGAAACGTGGATTCGCCGCTGCTGCTTGGCAGGACATTTTCGTACACGCGTGACGGCATCACCACCTATGTCACAAACCTTGCGGCTGATCCCGCCACCGGGGAGCTGGAGATCGAGCTGCAGTACGGACCGGTTCCAGGCAACAAGCCGCCCTCCGGCCTGATCACCTCCACCACGATGCTCAGTCTGATGGCGGAGGACCAGACCGTCCTGTTCACGGCCAATGCCGACGATCCCGATGACACGGATTTGGCCTATCACTGGCGGATTCCCGGGATGGATGCCAGTGAGGTGCGGCCTGCGGTCTTTCCGAATGAACGGACGATTGCGGTACAGTTCCCTTCGATGGGCGTCTGGAAGGTCGATTGCACTGTCTCGGACAAGCACGGCGGAACGACAACCATCACGCGTGATGTGATTGTCGTGGGCAATGAGGCACCATCGATTTCTGTGGTCAACAACCGGGTGTTCGATGAAGACACGAGCCACGCAGTTCATTTCACAGTGGACGATCCGACGGCGGATCCGGCGATTCTCGTGGTTACTGCGGAGAGTACGAATCCGGAGCTGTTTCCGGATGGTTCCTTTGTCCTCAGTGGAACTGGAGCGAACCGCATGCTTGTGATAACGCCCGCACCCAATCGT
The DNA here is from genome assembly GCA_947462995.1 of Verrucomicrobiales bacterium. GTDB lineage: Bacteria > Verrucomicrobiota > Verrucomicrobiia > Verrucomicrobiales > V1-33 > V1-33. The sequence continues at coordinate 6,838 of CANHUG010000035.1, forward strand.
CATGGCAATGCCCGGGTGACGCTTTCGGTGTTCGACGGTGGTCTGACGTCAGTAGAGCAGTTCGATGTCACGGTCCGACCGGTGACACCGGGAGTCATTCTCAGTGCCGCGGGCAGTGATGGCTGGCGATACTGGGCGGAGACGACGGCTCCGGCTGCGGGTTGGTTCGCGCCGGGATTCAGCGACGGGGCATGGGCCATGGACCGTGCGCGCTTTGTGAATCCGGCGCCTTCGCCTAACTTCCTCGACTGGACCGTCATTCCGGGGAGGCCCACGCGTTTCACGACGTACTACCGCCGCACCGTCAACGTGCCGGCTGTTCTCAACGGATCGCCGATGATCCGCGTGCTGTGCGACGACGGAGCGGTCATTTACGTCAACGGAACGGAGATTCACCGCCACAACATGCCGGAAGGACCGGTTGATCACGGCACCAAAGCGCTGACGGCCATCGAGGGGTCGCTCGAGAACAAATGGTTCACCGTGCCGCTGAACGCGGCCAACCTTGTCCTCGGCGGCGTCAATACGATCGCGGTGGAAGTCCACGATGCCGGGGCGCTTCGCGGGGCGGGGGATATTGATTTCGATCTCGAGTTCAGCACGCGTCCGGCCCCGTCTGTCAGCAACCTGCCAAACCGGGTGAGCGTGGAGAACGAAGTGGCCGGGCCATACACCTTTGCCGCCACTGATGCGGAGTCGCCCCCGGGGCCGCTGTCGGTGACGGGCTTTTCCTCGGATCAATCGATCGTGCAGAACAACAGGATCACCTTCACTTACAATGCTGCCACAGCAACGCGGACGGTGACCTGCGTGCCGCAGCCGGATGCCAATGGTGTCACGATCATAACGGTCCGGGTCAGTGACGGCGTGGCGGCGACGTGGCGCAGTTTTGCGCTGACGATTTCGCCGGTGAACAGTGCGCCGGAAATGCTGCCGCTGGCGGACATGACGACGACGGTGAATGAGGCCGTGACCGACTTGATCATTACGGTCGGTGACCGGGACCTTGATCCGGCGCTGCTTGAGGTGACGGCTTCCAGCCGCGGCCTGCTGTCGTTCCGGAGCATTCAGGTGCTGCCGGGGCCGACGCCCGGCACGCGGCGCCTGCGTATTGTTCCGACGCCGGGCATGGCGGCCCAGAGCACTGTAAATGTCAGTGTCAGTGACGGCACACACACGGTTTCGAGGACCTTCAATCTCCGGGTGACGGACCCGATGGCGACGACCAGTGCGGAGGTCGGACTGATCCGGAGCCGGACGGATCCCTGGCGCGTGCTTGAGCGCGATCTTCCTGAGAAGGATGGATTGCCGCTGGACTTCACGGCGGTCGATTTTGATGACAGCGATTGGAATCTCCTGACAACGCCGTGCAGCTTCGGTGAACGGGACGCGGTGGCCAATCTCTCGCCGACGGCCTATCGCATGACGACCTATTTCCGGCGGTCCTTCAATGTGCCGGATCCAGCGGTGGTGGGCGGATTGCAGATGCGTCTGCAGCGGGACGACGGTGCGGTGGTTTATCTGAATGGCCGGATGGTCTGGTCCAGCAACATGCCCGAGACCTTCGACGCGCGGACGCCTGCGAAAGCCGCGATTGAAGGCAGTGACGAGGCGGAGTGGCACTTCATGGAGCTGCCAAGCGGCCTTCTGATTCCCGGGAAGAACGTGGTGGCTGTCGAGATCCACCAGAGCGACAAGCCGACGCCTTCGGAGCCGGGAGACCTGCGGTTTGACCTGGAATTGTCAGGGATGCCTGTACCACCGCCGCCTCAGTATGTGCTCATCGCCGCGGGGGATTCGTGGGCTTATTGGGATGGCGACAGCAGCACGGATGTCAGGGAAGCGTGGACAAAGACCAATTTTGTCGAGGCGTCATGGAAGCAGGGGCTGGCCCGTCATGGGTACGGCATCGACCGGCCTGCGACCGGCCTCAATGCCTCGAGCAGCGGCGATGCAGCGGTGGCGAATCCGTCTGTCATGTTCCGGAAGTGGATTGATATTGCCGATCCGGCAGCCTATGGCGTGCTGCATTGCTTCCTGCAGGTGGACGACGGGGCGGCGGTCTTCTTCAATGGCAATCGGGTCTTCGAACACAACCTGGCAAAAGGCGCGCGCACCGACAGCCCTGCGCTCAGCGAGATTCCGGCGTCGGATCAAGACCAGTGGCGGCATTTCGTGATCGATTCCAACCGGCTGATCCCGGGGAGAAACCTCATTGCGGTCTCGGTGCATCAGTATTCGCCATTTGTGGCCCGCAGCGATCTTCAGTTCGATCTGCAGCTCACCGCCGATCTCAAGACCGAGCCCAATCTCTTCCTGCGCCCGGTCGGTGAGAACATGGAATTGAGCTGGGCCGGGGCCTTCAATGGCTGGAAACTGATGACGAGCACCGACCTTGAAAGGTGGACACCGGCCGATGCCGATCCGGTGCTTCAGGACGGCTGGCTCTATGTGGTGCGGCCCAGTGTCACCCGCGAGTTTTTCAGACTGCAGCCGGCGGCAGACGATCGCGCTGGGCCATGACGCCGTCCCGGCGATGTCGCCGGTGACGACATGCCACGGTGCGCAGTCTGAAATTGATGCCGCCCCGGTCAGCGATGGCCGGGGCGGTGCTTTTTTGTGGGGCATGGAAATTTTCTGCCGGGAACTTGTCCAGAATCCGGGGCCTGCGGCATAGAATGAAGTGATGGATCCGGCGACCAGTGATCAAGCACGTCCGCACGCGACCGATGAACAGTTCATGCGGCTGTTTCTCGAGTCGGAGCGCGAGCTGCTGCGTTATGTGATGGTGCTGATTCCGAATGTTCATGATGCCCGGGACGTGTTGCAGGAAGCGGCGGTGTCTTTGTGGCGGGCGGCGGAGAAGTACGATCCGGCGCGGCCGTTTGTGCCGTGGGCCTGCCGGTTTGTGCTCAATGAGGCGCGGATGTTTCTGCGTGGGGCGGCGCGGCGTCGACGGTTCATCGAGGAGGATGTCGCCGTGCTGCTGGATTCCCAGCGGTTGGAGATGGCAGAGGGGCTCAAGGCGCGGCGCGAGCATCTGCGGGAATGCCTGAGGGAATTACCGGAGCAGCACCGGGAGTTGGTTCGGGGATACTATTTTGACGATGAAACGATCGAGTCACTCGCCCGACGTCAGGGTCGCGGAAGTGAGGCCGTCTACAAGGCCTTGCAGCGCATCCGGCAGACCCTGCACCACTGCATGCAGCGCAAACAACAAGCCACTTCCTGACTGATGTCTCATTGTGATGATGAACTGACTGCACTCATCCATGCCTTCCTGGACGGCGCGGCCAGCGATGCCGATGCGGCGCGTCTCAATGACCGGCTTCGCGCGGACCCGGAGGCGCGGACGTTGTATCTGGAACTGGCGGATCTGCACGCCAGTCTGGCGGTGGATGAAGCGCACTGGATGGCCGCTGCACCGGCAGTGGAATCGCCGGCGGTTCCTGCCCGCCGCAGGCGGCAGCAGTGGCGGCCGCTTGGAGCGGCGGCGGCGGGTTTGGTGCTCGGCGTGGGCACGGCGACGCTGGTCTGGGGATTCGCTGCGGAGCGACCGGTTTCCACAGAGTCCGCCGTGGTGGCGCTGGCCGACGGCGGATTCGAAATGAACTCCGGTCCGGTGGCCGCAGGGTTTCCGCCGCAGGCATCGGTTTGGAGCGGTGATGCGCTCGAAATCATCGGCACGGCAAAGAACGCACAAGGAACTATCATTAAGCCATCTGCGGGCCGTCACATGCTGCGATTCGTGAGAACGGCGAACGATGTCAGCGATCCCGGCGGGCGGGCGATTTCGTGCGATGTCTTTCAGATCGTTGATTTGCAGCCCTTGCGCGAATCGATTCCGTCCGGCAGCGATGCCGTGCTGGAGTTAGCCGTCGATGTGCTGGACGCCCGCCTGTTCCCGAAAGTGACTTCGACATTTCTATGTAAAGTGTACACTTTTCAGGGTGACTCCGCATCGTTGAGGGACGTCTGGCCGGCCCCCGCGGACACGGCGCTGAGCCTAGGCACCACCCTGCGGAGCAGTGCGGGCGGACTCCCGGATGCGTGGAAGACGATGACGACCCGCTGCCTGTTGTCGGCCGAGGCTGATTTTGCGGTCATCCATCTCGGAGCCCGCCGCGATGGCCCGCTGGAATCGTTTGAGGCCCTCTACGCCGACAATGTTCGTCTCACCCTGAAAACCCAGCCTCGCCTGCCGGTCCGCAGCCCGTCCCGCTGATCCATTTTCGCGCATCCATTCATGAAGACACGACTCACCGTCACTCTCCTAGCCATCTGGCTGTCGCTTTCCGCGCAGGCCGTGGTTTATCCCTACGAGCCTTACAATGCAGGCGAAATGGACCCTCAGAAGACAGGCTGGCCACTCACTGCGGAGGAGCGCGCCTGGGTTCTGAAAGCGGAGCATGATCGCCGCCCGGGCCGTGAATCGAGCAAGCACCTGCCCGCGCTGTGGCCGGTGGTTCCCAGTGCCGGATTCTGGGGCGGGACGTCGTGGCTTGATACGCACGAGAAGCTCGTTGATTATGTGAGGGCGAATCCGGGTCCTTGTGATGTGCTGCTGGTGGGCGACAGCATCACCCAGCAATGGGGCAGCCCGCTCGACACGGGCGTGCTCAATGCCGCATGGCAGAAGCACTTCGCCAGCTACCGGACGATCAATCTCGGCATCGGTGGCGACAAGTCGCAGAATGTCCTGTGGCGTCTCGATCACGGCGGCGTGGAGGGATTGCAGCCGAAGGTGGTGGTCGTGATGATCGGCAATAACAACATGTTCTTCGTGCCGGAGACAGGCGTGGAGGCGGCTGCCAAGGGCGTGCAGATGTGTGTGACGAACCTCCGCGGAAAGTTCCCCGACGCGGAGATCATCGCGGCGAAGATTCTTCCGTGCCATGCTCCGGGCGTCGATTTTTACGAGAACATCAGGAAGACCAATGCCGCGATCGAGATGCTGAAGCTCGCGAGCGACCCGAAGGTGCATGTGCTGGATCTGTGGGGTGATTTCACGAATGCCGATGGCAGCATCCGGAAGCCGCTCTTCGGATCGGACAGTATTCACCTCTCGCTCGATGGCTACGCCGTTTACGCCGCGCGATTGAAGCCGCTGTTCGATCAGTTTCTCGGCGGCAAAGGACTCGGGGGCAAAGTCAATCTTCCCGCGAAGCGCACGAGCGCTGGCTTGCCGGTCCCGCCCGCCGCATCGGTGCCGACAGACACATCCGTTCCTGATGCTGTTAGCGATGCGGTGCTCAAGCCGACCGAAAGGACGGCCGATGGCAAAGCGCTCGTCTATCCCTATGCGCCGTACAACCTGGGCCGCATGGACCCTCAGCTTGTCGGGTGGCCGTTGACGGCTGCCGAGACCGAGTGGGTCACGAGAGGCGAGTTTCTCCGGAAGCCCGGGCACGAGGTGCAGAAGCATCTGCCTGACATGTGGTTTGTGACGCCCACGGCCGGTCACTGGCCCGCGAAGGACGGCAGTACGGGGAACGATTGGCTGAAGCATCACGGCACGTCCATCGGGAAGGTGAAGGCCGCTGGCAGAGTCGACATTGCGCTGATCGGCGACAGCATCACGCAGGGCTGGGGTGGAGGATGGGACGGAGCGCCGTTCAATCCCGCATGGCAGAAGCACTTTGGCGAGCAGCAGACCGTGAACCTCGGCATCGGCGGCGATCGCATGGAGCACATCCTCTGGCGGCTCGACCACGGGGCGCTTGATGGAGCCTCACCGAAGGTCATCGTGCTGATGATCGGTGTAAACAATGCCAACGGAGTGCAGGCCAACGGCGTTCCCGTGGCAGCTGCCGCCCATGGCATCAAACTCTGCATCGAGAACCTGCGCCTCCGCTGCCCGCAGTCGAAGATCGTGCTCGTGAAGCTCCTTCCCGCATTCGATCCAGGAAAGGACGTCGGCAGGCAAGTCGTCCGGATCAACGCGTTGCTCGATGCGCTGAAGGTTGACGCCGATCCCAATGTCAGAGTTCTGGACCTCTGGAAGGACTTCACGAATCCCGAGGGGACGCTGAAGACCGAGCTGTATGCTGACAAGCACCTGCATCTCGGACCGGAAGGCTACGCGGTGTACGCGTCGCGTTTGCACGAGGTATTGCAGCCGCTGCTGGAGAAGGCAGGCCGGTGACGGTTGTGGGGGGGCGGAAATTTCCGCGGAACCGGCGTCATATCCGGACTGGTCCGGCTTAAGCATGGGTGATGTCCGATGTTTCGAAGGTTCCGGTCGAGTTTGTGCAGCGCCTGACGGCGGCACAGAGCGCGCTGTATGCCTTCATCTGCGGGCTCATGGGTGGATTGGAACAGGCTGCGGACGTGCTTCAGGAGACCAACCTTGTGCTCTGGAACCGGGCAGGCGAGTACGACCCAGGGCGTCCGTTTCTGCCATGGGCCTACACGCTGGCGCGCTGGCAGGTGATGGCATGGCGGAAGAAGCAGCAGCGTTCGCGCCTCGTGCTGGATGACGACCTCGTGGCGAAGGTGGCGGCGGAAATGGAAGCCGGGGCGGGCGCGGCGGAAGCGGAGCTGCGGGCGCTTGAGCGCTGCCTTGCAGCCTTGCCGGGAAAGCAGCGCGAGCTGATCGCAGCGCGCTATGAGCGGGGCGAAACGGTTCGCGCGATGGCGGTCCGGCTGGGCCAGCCGGAGAATGCGCTCGCCGCGGCCTTCTACCGCATCCGGCGCGCGCTGCACCACTGCATCACCACTAGCATGGCGACGGAGGAAACCGCATGAGTGAGCCACTTCCGGAACTGGAGGCCCTGATCGATGGAGCCCTCGACGGTGACGCGGCGGCGGCAGCCCGATTGCGTGAGCGGCTGCACCACGACCCGGCCGCACTCGCTGAGTACGCGGCCCAGATGAGACTGCATGCGCTACTCACGTGGAAACACGGCCGTGCCTCGACCGCGCCAGTGCGCCCGGCGATGGCGGCGCGGCGATGGATGGGAATTGCTGCGGCGGTGGCGGCGGTCATCGGACTGTTTGTGGTCATGACGCCCCGGTCGGCACCGGCTGCTGCAGCCGCAGCGCTAGACCGCATGCTGGCGGTGGCCCGGCGCGGTGGTGACCGGACGTATGTTTTTTCAGTCCTAGCGGGTTCGCGTGGCATCCCCGTGAAGGGTGGGGTGGTGTCGTTCGTCGATGGTGCCCGGCTGCATCTAGGGGCGGGTAGCGAGTTCGTGTACGACAGCCCGCTGTCCAATGGCAGCCGCCGGCTCACCGGGTCGGACGGGCGGAGTTCGTGGGAACAATGGGGAGATGCCGCGCCGCGAGTCAGCAGTGATCCGGGCTATTTCCGGCACCACATTCCCGGCGAGCGCGAACACTTTACCCTCCTTGATCCTGCGGCAGGATTGGCGCTGCTGCGGGATGGTTATGAAGTCACTCTCGATGATTCCGGCGGCAGCATTCAGCGGCTCAAGGCTGTGAAGCGCCGCCGGGAGTTCCGAGGACCCCGCGAGGCGCGCGTCGCCTTTGAGAAGGATTCCGGAACGATTGTGGAGATGGAATTCGAAGGCCTGCCGCAGGCGCGCGGCGGACCGTCGGCGGTCCGGCTCACTCTTGAGTCACGAGAAGCGCATCCTTCCGGATTCTTCAGCCCGGAACATCATCAGTGAGGCCTTTCTAACGATTAATTATTTGCCCCGTCATTCAACCTGCCATCACTGTCATGCACTTGTTCCGAACTCTGATTCTGCTGATCGCCTGTAATGCCATACCCGGGCGGGTGGGGGCAGCGGCGCCACTCAACGTCGTGACCATCGTCGCTGACGACGTCGGTTGGGGCGACATGGGTTTTCATGGCTCGAAGATCCGGACGCCCTGCCTTGATCGACTTGCGGGTGAAGGCGTGCGGCTGGACCGTTTCTATGTGAATCCCATCTGCAGCCTGACGCGCGCGGCTCTGATGACGGGGCAGTTCACGAGGCGCACGGGCGTGAACAACCGGAGCGGCCTGCCGTTGGATTTCCGCACGCTCCCGCAGGATTTTCACGAGGCCGGATGGCAGACGTGGATGTGCGGCAAGTGGCATCTTGGAGGCACTCCGGACAATACCTTCACCGGCCGCGAGTATCACCCTGACAAACGCGGGTTCGATCATTTCTACGGGCTGCTGGGCGGGGCCGTGGATTATTACGAGCACATCAATCATCAGACGGGGACACTGGACTGGTGGCGCGATGGCGCTCCTGCGAAGGACGAAGGCTACTCGACCGACCTGCTCGCGGATGAAGCCATGAAGCGCATCAAGAGCCGGGACCGTTACAAGCCATTCCTGATGCATCTTGCCTTCAATGCGGCGCATGGTCCGCTGAATCTTCCGCCAGGGAAGTCGGCGTCGCGCGGCGAGGCGACGTACGCGGCCGTGGTTGAGTCCATGGACGCCGCGATCGGGCGCGTCATGACGGCCATCGCGGACGAGAAGCTAACGGAATCGACCGTGGTCCTCTTCTTCTGCGACAACGGTGCGCAGGAAGGGCGGGGCGGCAGCAATGCGCCACTCCGCGGGGCCAAGGGCGGGGCTTATGAGGGCGGTGTCCGTTCGGCGGCACTCATCCGCGGCCCGGGATTGAAGGCGGGGACCGTTTCGCAGCAATGGATGTTCGCAGGCGATGTCTGGCCGACCCTCGCGGCGGCCGCCGGAGTCAATCCGAAGCCGGCCAAACCGTTCGACGGCGTCAATGTCTGGGCCGCCCTGACAAAAAACGAAATCATGACGCGTCCGGGGTTTGAAATCGGTTCCCGGGACCTTGCATGGCTTTCCGCTCCATGGAAACTCGTCCAGCAGGTGGATGGCACCCGCGAATTGTACGATCTGACCAAAGACCCCGGTGAAGGAAAGAACCTTGCCGCGGAGCAGCAGGATGTCGTGGCGAAACTCGCGGCCGAATGGGAGAAGACGATGGCATCCGTGAAGGCGAGAGGCGGCCCGGGCAGGCCGCGTCCGGGCGGGAAGGGAAAAAGGCCGCAGGTTGCGCCCTGACGGCTTCAGTCTCAGCGCGGCAGATAGGCGCCGCAGGATTCCCTGACAACAAGCCGGGGGCTGAGGAGGAGGCTTCGTGCGGGGAGGGTGGGATCTTCGATGCGTTCGCGCAGGGCGTTGAAGGCGGTGACTGCGATGTCGCGGCAGGGTTGCTGGATGGTGGTGAGCGGAACGGCCAGCAGGGTGGCGAAGCGGACATCGTCGAAGCCAACCACGCGGAGGTCGCGCGGCGTGGACACCCCCATGCGGGTCAGGGTCTGGAGGAGTCGGGCGGCGGTATGGTCATTGGTGCAGATGACGGCATCCAGTTGTTTGCCTGCCATCAGTTGGCGGACGAACTTCAGATCAGCAGGGTCTCCGGTGCGGAGAAAATCCCGCGGCATGGGAATGTCGTGAGCCATCATTGCGGAGCAGACGCCGGCTTTCCTAGCATCGACCGTGGTGGCGGAGAGTGGCCGGGTCACGAAGGCGAGGCGTCGTGCACCCAGCTTGATGAGATGTTCGGCGAGGAGGTAGCCGCCTGCGAAGTTGTCGATGCCCACGAGATCAAAGGCGCTGCGCTGAGGGAAGGGTGTGGTGTCGCGGTCGAGCAGGAGCACGGGGATGCCCGCGTGGCTGAGCCGCTCGGTGATGCGGCGGTTGGCTGCGCCGTTGTCGGGCGTGTGTTCGAATGGCGCGAAGAAGACGCCGTTGACTCCCTTTTCGATGAACTGGCTGCAGAGTGCCTCGGCTTCCTCGATGCTCATGTCGGCGTCGCCCCGCGGGCGGGTGCTGCCACCCCAGTGCATTCCGAAATCATGGACGCGGGCGAGGCTGGCGAGTTCGCCGCAGATGACTTCGAAGATTTCGATGTGGCCGAGACCGGGGACGATGAGGCCGAGTTGCTGGAGCGCGGAACGGGTGGTTGGCGGCCGGGTGACAAAGGTTCCGGAACCCGGGCGGCGCTCGACAAGACCCTCGTGTTCCAGCGTCCGCAGTGCCTGGGCGGCGGTGGGCCGCGACACCCCGAAGCGGCTCACCAGTTGTGCTTCGCTGGGCAGACGGCCGCCGGTGCCGTACTTCCCGGAGGCGATCTCCGAGCGGATTTCGCGGGCGATTTCGGTGTGTTTGGCGATCCTGCTGGGCATCAGGCCTGTATAGTCCAATCGAACGAGTTGTCATGACAGGAATATGGCTGACCTGTCTGATTCAGTTTCGCTCCGCATCGGGCCGCGCGCATGATTCGGGAAACTCAGGAGCACCCCCATGCCTGCCCATTCATCGACTTCGACTGCCTCATCCCGACTCTTCCTCTGGTCCCTCGTCTCGGCACTGGCCGGGTTTCTGTTTGGCTTTGATACGGTCGTCATCTCTGGAGCCGAGAAGACGATCCAGGCGTTGTGGGGATTGAGTCCGGCGATGCATGGACTGGCGATGGGGGCGGCGCTGTGGGGGACGGTGCTGGGATCTTTGGTGGGCAGTTGGCCGACCGACCGGTTCGGGCGGAAGAAGACCCTGCTTTGGATCGGGGCGCTTTTTATTGTGGGTTCGGTTTGGTCGGCTTTCGCGAATGAAGTCTATGGGTTCATGATGGCGCGATTTGTTGGCGGCATTGCGATCGGGGTGTCCACGGTGGCGGCCCCGCTGTACATTTCGGAGATCTCGCCGCCGGAGAGCCGGGGGCGACTTGCGGGCATGTTTCAGTTCAACATCGTCTTCGGAATTCTGGTCGCGTTTGTTTCGAATTCGGTGCTGGCGGGCATGGGCGATAGCGCATGGCGCTGGATGCTCGGGATCATGGCGGTGCCGTCGCTGCTGTACACCCTAGCGTGCTTTGTGATTCCCGAGAGCCCCCGATGGCTGCTGTCGCGCAAAGGTGACCGTGCGGGCGGGCTGGCGGTACTGAAGCTCATCACGCCGAATGCCTCGGCAGCGGAACTGGAAGCGAGTGCCAGTGCGATGGCCGCGGGCGGCGAAGCGGCGGGTGCGGCGCAGGGCTTCTGGCGCAGCGGCATGAGGAAGCCGATCCTCATCGCGTTTCTTGTGGCGTTCTTCAATCAGTTGTCCGGGATCAATGCCATTCTGTACTTTGCACCGCGGATCTTCGAACTGACCGGCCTCGGACAGAAGGCGGCATTGCTGCAATCGGTCGGCATCGGCGTCACGA
>CANHUG010000036.1 GCA_947462995.1 Verrucomicrobiales bacterium
GCGGCGGCATCCGCGGCGGTCTCGTCCACGGCGCCACCGACGACTTCGCCTACCACGCGGTCTCCAATCCCTGCTCGGTCTACGATCTCTGGGCCACCGTCCTCCACCAGCTCGGCATGGACCACGAAGCCCTCACCTACCGCTTCGGCGGCCGCGATGTCCGTCTCACCGATGTCCACGGCAAGGTTCTCTCTTCCATCCTCGCCTGACTAAATCCGGCGCCACACCCACTAACCGTCAGTCCACCCTGACCTGCCAGCCGTCCCGGTACTCCCGGCCCCACAACGCCTGCACTTCCGGCCCTCCCTTCATCACGCCCGCCGCCGCATCGTAATCCACCACCCCGCCCGTCCGGTACGCCACATTCCCCAAGTGGCACACCAGCGCACTCCGCTGCCCGGTCTCAATCGCCGCATGCAGCGGCTTCCCCTCGCGAATCGCATCCGCCAGATTCTGAAAATGCGGCACGTCGCTGAACGCCGGTTCGTTCCGCCCGGTCTCCTTCCCCGCCTCATCGTAGATCCGGTACCCGCTGCTGCTCAGCGCCATCGCCCCGCCATCCCCGTAGAACGTCACCAGCGCATGCGCATCCGACCCTTTCCGGAGATGACACGACGAGCTGTCTAACATCACCGTCGCGCCCGCAAACCGTGCCGTCAGAAACGCCGTGTCCGGAGTCTCCTGGTCGTCCTGAAAATGATAGCGCCCACCCCCGCACAGCACACGCTCCGGCGCCTTCAGCCCCATTCCCCACATCGCCAGATCCAGCATATGCACCCCATTGTTCGCCAATTCCCCGCCCCCGTAATGCCAGCGCCAGTGCCAGTTGTAATGCACCAATCCATCCAGATACGGCCGCTCCGGACAAGGGCCCTGCCACATCCCCCAGTCCAGCCAACCAGGCACCGGCTTCCCGCCCGCAAGGCTCACCGCCCCCCGATCCGCATCATACCAGCACCGCGCACTCCGCACCGCCCCGATCACCCCTCCCCGCAACCGCTCCATCCCCTCACGCATCGCCTCAAGGCTCCGCCGCTGGGTCCCCAGCTGCACCTGCTTTCCCCACCGCGCCGCCGCCCGACCCAGCATCACCGCCTCCGCCCCATTGTGACTCCCCGGCTTCTCCACATACACATGCTTCCCAGCCGCACACGCCAGCACCGCCGCCGGCGTCTGCCAGAAATTCGGAGCCGCAATACTCAACACATCAATCCCCGGATCCTCCAGCAATCGCCGGAAATCCCGCTCCACCCGCGGCACCAAGGTCTGCCCGCCCGCCGCCACTGCCTTCAACCCTTCCGCCATCCGCCGCTCATCCACCTCACTCAACCCAACCACCTCCACCCCAGGCACCTTCATCCATCCCGCCACATGCGCCATCCCACGCCCCAACCCCATCACCGCCACCCGCAACCGATTCCCCGCACTCTGCCCGCTAACTAATCGAGTTCCCGCCACTATCCCCGCCATCCCACCGAAAAAAAAGCTCCGTCGCGTCGTCATCCCCACACCAGAACCCGCTCCCAACCCCTCCGCCACTCCGGATCAGCGGATCTCCACAAGAATGAAACCTCCCTCGTTTTGCAGTAGACGAACGTCCGAATGCCGCCAACGGTACCCTCGCTCATCGGCAAGGTGCCTCCTCGCGTCGTGTCATGGGCCCGGCCTCCGCGCCGAAATCATCACAACCCCCAACAGATAGCCAATCCCATGAAACTCCTCTCTCTCCTCGCCCTCGGTACCGCCGCCTTCACCATGGTCGCCTGCGAAAAGCCAGCCGCAGCCAAAGTCGAAGACGCCGCCAAAAAGGCCACCGAATCCGGTAAAGAAGCCGTGAAGGCCGTCGAAGCCAAGGTCGAAGACGCCGCCGACAAGACCAAGGAAGCCGCAGCCAAGGCCACCGAATCCGTCAAGGAAGCCGGTGCCTCCGCCGTCGAAACCATCAAGGAAGCCACCAGCGAAGGCGCCGCCAAGGTCGAAGAAGCCGCCAAGGCCGTCAAGGAAGCCACCGCTCCTGCCGCCGAAGCCCCGGCCGCCGCTCCTGCCGAAGCTCCTAAGTTCTAATCAGTCGCTCCGCGTCTGTCTTTCCGCCGGAGAGGGTTCGCCCTCTCCGGCTTTTTCATGCCCGCACACCCCAGCCCCTCCCCATGCGCGCCATCATCCCCCTCTCCCTCGCCCTCGCCGCCTCCTCCCCAGCCGCCGACTCCCCATGGTTCGCCATCCACATCGTCGACAACTCCACCAACCGCGGCATCCCCCTCGCCGAACTCCGCACCGTCAGCGAAGCCTCCTTCCTCTCCGATAACGCCGGCCGCATCGCCCTCTCCGACCCAGACCTCATGAACCGCCCCGTCTGGTTCCACGTCTCCTCCCCAGGCTACTCCCTCCCCAAGGACGGCTTCGGCTACGCAGGGGTCTGTCTAATTGCCAAACCCGGCACCTCCGCAGAAATCCGCCTCTCCCGATCCCAACCCGCTGAACGCATCGCCCGCCTCACCGGCCTCGACCGCTGGCGCGATTCCCGCCTCCTCAACCTCCCCGCTCCCTCCCTCCCCCCCGACCCCTTCGGCGTCACCGGCCAGGACTCCACCCAAGCCACCCCATGGCACGGCCGCATCTTCTGGCTCTGGGGCGACACTAGCATCGCCTCCTACCCTCTCGGCAACTTCAAAACCACCTGCGCCACCTCAGATCCCGTCCCCAACCCCGAAAACGGCTTCGCCTTCTCATACTTCCCCGATCCCGTCAAACCCGACCGTCTCCGCCCCATGATGCCGCGCGAAGGCCCCGGCGTCGTCTGGATGCAAGGACTCCTCAATGTCCCCGACCCCTCCGGCGCCGAACAACTCGTCGCCCACTGGGGCCGCTCCCCAGGCCTCGCCCCAATCGTCGAACAAGGCATCGCCGTCTTCAACGAATCCCTCGGCATCTTCCAGAACAAAACATCTCTCCCCAAAGACGAATCGTGGCGATTCCCCCGCGGCCACGTCCTCCGCCACAACGATCACTTCTACTTCGCCTCCCCCCTCCCCCACACCCGCGTCAAAGCCGACCTCGCCAGCGTCTGCCAGCCCGACGCCTTCGAAGCACTCCGCTTCAACGAACCCTCCAACTCATGGATCTGGCAGCGCCTCAACCCTCCCACCACCCAAAAGGAAGAGGCCGCGCTCATTGTCGCCGGAAAACTCCCCGCCGCCAGCGCCCGATTCCAAATCACCGACGTGACCACCTCCAACCCCGTCGTCATCCACGGTGCCAGCGTCCGCTGGAACCCCTTCCGCAACCGCTTCATCCTCATCGGCGTCGCCACCGGCACCAAAAACGATCCCTCCTTCCTCGGCGAAATCTGGTTCTCCGAAGCCCGCTCCCCCGACGGCCCATTCACCAAAGCCGTCAAAATCGCCACCCACCCGGCCTACTCCTTCTACAACCCAGTCCACCACCCCTTCATGGACCAGCAAAACGGCCGCATCATCCACTTCGAAGGCACCTACACCGCAGAATTCTCCGGCAACCCCCGCAAATCCCCACGCTACGACTACAACCAGATCCTCTACCGCCTCGACCTCTCCCACCCAACCCTCACCCCTGCCCTCATCCCCTGACAATCCTCACCACTCCCCAACCTCCCCGTGCACAAGGGCGCAGGCCTCTTGCACCTACTCATGGGCACAGACCTCTTGGAGAGGCAGGGGATGTGCAACACCTCAGAAGGAGACAGGCCTCTTGGGGCATTTATGAAACGTCCACTGTGGCTACTCTACAGAAGTGCGCGGGCCGACCGATGTCCAGCTGCATAGCTGGACGCGGCATAGGCGGACGGAGCTCTTGGATGTCGTGGGGAAAGGGTTTGTCTGCCTATGAGGAAAACAATGGGACAGAGCACTTGGGATATGATGGGAGACGCCAACTGCCTTATTCTGGCGCCGCTCGTCCCTTTCCATTGCCCCCTTTTGCTCAGAGTCGACAAACTCTCCATCAAAATCCCAGGGCTCCTTTGCATACCCGCGGCAAGGCCTCGGTCGCACCAGACACCTGCCGTGACAATTGCCAGATCCCTTCGATTCAATGCCTCTCGCGCGAAGCTGGCAGCCTACAGATGACACCAATAAAACCAGCCTGTATCCTTCAGCCCCTGTGTCCTCCGTCCCCCCCCCGTCACCCCCTGAACTGCCGCAGATTGTACAATCCACGCCATTCCTTCCCGATCCGCCTCGCCCCCGTCTTCCGCTCCTCCCGACTCCTTCCGCCAAACCAATTCCGGTTCCGTTCAAACCAGCCGTCGATGAACCCGCGGCTCCCGAGGATCACCCCGTCGGTCAGATGACGCACGCGCCTCATTAGCAATTCCGTCCGGATCCCGCCTTCTCCCTCCAGACGCGCACGCGTTCTTTCGCTCAGTCCCCTCCGCACCACCCGGCCGTCCTCATCAACTCTCGGTCGACCCGCAATGCCCAGCAACCGCCGATACCGCACCAATGACTCCAACTGCCTCCTGCGCCGCTGAAGTTCCGTCTCCACGGGTTCTGGCGCACCCAACGCCCGGCCGTACACTCGCTCGGCAGTCCATCCAGTCACCGTCACCAATCCCTCCAACGCTAGCGCCTTCCCGGCCATTGCTTCAGCGTACCCGCACCACCGGTAATCGCCGGGATCACTCACCATTCCAGCCCTGACAGGATTCAGATCAATATAGGCACTCATCGTGCGCAATGCCGTGTGGCCATCCTCCACGATGACACTCTTGTAACGCCCCTCCCACAGCGTGCCCTTCCGGCCCACCCGACGGTTGTACCACTGCGAGAACCGCTGCTTCAACGACTTCGCGAACTCTGTCAGTCGGAACATCCGAGCCATCATCCGCTGCCGCCATTCTTCGATGACAGCCCCGTTGCCGCTCTGCTCGTAAGCCGCAAACTGCCGCGTCATTCCCTTACGCCACGCATCGCCGACCGATGCCTTCCATCGCTCCAGCACCGTTTCCAGCGGCAGATCATATCCCTCCGGCCGCCGCGGCACCCGCAGCAGGATGTGGAAATGATTGCACATCACACAATACGTCAGGATCTCGACGCCGTGAAACGCGGCCAACGACCGCATCATCCTGACAAACTCTTCCTTCTCGGACTCCCCGAAGATGTACCGCTGGTCGACCACGCGCGAGCAGACGTGGTAAATCCCGGCTTCAGTCTCCGGCTCAGAATAAACGCGTGGCTTGGCCATAATATATGCGGCTGTCCTTCATCTACGGCTTCTCCGACGTCAAGGATTCATTCGTGTCTATTTCCATTTTTCACCTTCTCGGACAGTCCCGCTCACAGAGCCCATGCTCACAAGGAACCAGACCTCTTCGCTCCGACAACTTCACAATCCCCCAGGAGCTTCACCGAGAGATCCGCCGTGAATGGTGCCTTGCAACAAAGAGGCCTGTCGACTTGCACGTGTTGCCGTCCACCGGAACAAACGGATGGACCTGAATGGCCCGAAGTTCACAAGGGGCATCCGTGATTTCCCAACCCGCCGCCGGGAACGTTGCGTTAGTCACCCATGCCCGGCAGATCGCTTATTCTTCTGGGCTGAAGTGCGCTCGCGGAGAGGTTCGCCACGAGCCTCATGACCCGCCGTCGAGCAGCGTCCAGCTTGAAACCCCGCCCAGGCACACCCCACGGCACCACCCGAGTTCGCAGACTCACCCACTCCCCACCTCCCCCCACCCAATTACGCATTCCTGTGCCCCGATTGCAGCGTGACAGTCCATCCATCCCCGCCATCATGCCCCACCTGCACGCCGCTCCCGTTCCCACCCTGCCCGTTTCCCGCCACACCATGAACCGTTTCCTCTTTCCCGCACTCCTCGTAGCCATGTCCACCGCCCCGGCCGTCCCACCCACAGAAAAAAAACCCGTCACCGACGAATACCACGGCGTCAAAGTCGTCGACGACTACCGCTGGCTCGAAGACGCCAACTCTCCCGCCGTCAAGGCATGGAGCGTCGCACAAAACCAGTACTCCCGCACATGGCTCGACGCCCGCCCCGATCGCGACGCCATCGAGAAACAACTCACCGCTTTCTACGCCAAAGACACGCCTTCCCACGGCGGCCTCGTCGCCCGCCCCGGCATCCTCTTCGCCCTGAAATTCCAGCCTCCCAAACAACAGCGCCTCCTCGTCTCCCTGACATCCCCGGACAACCTCGCATCCGAACGCGTCGTCCTCGACCCGAACGAACTCGAACCCAAAGGCCAGGTCGCCATGGATTGGTTCGTACCCTCCCCCGATGGCAAACTCATCGCCGTCTGTCTCTCCGAACACGGCAGCGAAGACGGCACGCTCCACTTCTTCCGCACCGACACCGGTGAACGCCTGCCCGACCGCATCCCTCGCGTCCAGTACCCCACCGGCGGCGGCAGCGCCGCATGGCTCCCAGACAGCAGCGGCGTCTTTTACACGCGTTATCCCCACAAGGGCGAAAAACCCGAGGCCGACCTCAACTTCTTCCAGCAGATCTACTTCCACAAACTCGGCACTCCCGTCACCTCGGACCCCTACAGCACCGGGCGCGACTTCCCACGCATCGCCGAAATCGAACTCGAAACCTCCGACGACGGCAACTGGCTCCTCGCATCAGTCGCCAACGGCGACGGCGGTGAATTCGCACACTACCTCCGCGAAACCAAAGACGGCGCTCCATGGCGTCAGATCGCCCGCCACGAAGATGGCATCAAAGCCATCGTCTTCAGCCACGACGGCTCCTCGCTCTACCTGCGTTCCGTCAAAGACGCCCCGCGCGGCAGAATCCTCCGCACCGCCACCACCGGAAACCTATCCGATTCCGTCATCATCGTCCCGGAAAGCGAAGCCGTCATCGAAGGCATCACCCTCACCACTTCCTCTCTCTTCGTCACCGATCTCCTCGGCGGCCCGTCCCGCATCCGACAGTTCACACTCGACGGCAAGGACCCGCGAATCCTATCACTCCCCGAAGCTTCGGGCGTCGGCGGCATGCTCGCCTCTGACAACCACATCGTCTTCCGCCTCACCAGCTTCGTCGCTCCCGCCGCATGGATGACCTGCGACCCAGCCACCGGCACCATCCGCAAAACCGCTCTCTATAACACATCCCCCGTCGACTTCAGCGACATCGAAGCCGTGCGCGAATTCGCCGTCAGCAAGGACGGCACCCGCGTCCCCGTCAGCATCCTCCGCCGCAAAGGCACCAAACTCGACGGCTCCAACCCTGCCCTCCTCTACGCCTACGGCGGCTACGGCCACAGCATGCGGCCCGCTTTCGATTTCGAAAACCGGCTCTGGTTCGACCGCGGCGGCATCTACGCCGTCGCTAACATCCGCGGCGGCGGTGAATTCGGCGAGGAATGGCACCTCGCTGGCAACCTCACCAGAAAACAGAATGTCTTCGACGACTTCGCCGCCTGCGCGCAGCACCTCGTCACCAAAGGCTACACCCAGCCCGCTAAACTCGCCGTCGAAGGCGGCAGCAACGGCGGGCTCCTCATGGGCGCCTTCCTCACCCAGAACCCCACCCTCGCTCGCGCCGTCGTCGCCCACGTCGGTCTCTACGACATGCTCCGCGTCGAACTCGACCCTAACGGTGCCTTCAACGTCACCGAATTCGGCTCCGTCAAAGACCCCGACCAGTTCCGCGCACTCCACGCCTACTCTCCCCTCCACAACGTCAAAGACGGCACCGCCTACCCAGCCGTCTTCTTCCTCGCCGGCGAAACCGATGGCCGCGTCAACCCCGCCCACTCCCGCCGCATGACCGCCCGCCTCCAAGCCGCCACCGCCTCAAATCACCCCGTCATCGTCCGCCTCAGCGCCTCCTCAGGCCATGGCATGGGCACCGGTCTCAGCGAAAAAATCGCCCAGCAGGCCGATGTCTTCGCCTTCCTCTTCGACCAACTCGACATGTCCGCCAGATAACCCTACTCAACCTGACCGTTCACCGCGGCGGTGTGCAGCGTCCCATCCATACCTATAACTGAAGATCAAAGCGACCAAAAGCGCGACCGCTCCGAATCCCACGTCCGGCACCGATCGGCATCGACCCGCCCGGCAATTGCATTGACCCCTCCCGCCGGAAAAATATCTCGAATCCCCCAACTCCGCCCGCTACGACAGAACTCCCGAAATCATCCCCAGCCTCACATCGCTCCCCATGAACCGACGCTCCAGCAATCCCGCCGCCCCGAAGCCGAGGCGCACCACCAGATCATGGCGCGAAAAACTAGCCGATTCCAAGGACCTCCCGAAAGTGGTCACCCTCGACTCCGGCGCATCCCTCGCCATCCCCGCACCCTCCGAAGTGGATCAACTCATTCGCAGGATCCCCCGTGGATCACTCGCCACCATCAGCGTCCTCCGCGCGGCCCTCGCATCCCGTCACCACGCAGACTCCGCATGCCAGATGACCATCGGCATCTTCGCATGGATCGCCGCCCGTGCCGCCGAAGAGGCCGCCAGCGAGGGCACTCCCGACATGACGCCCTACTGGCGCCTCCTCAAAGAGAAAGGCGAACTCAATCCCAAATGCCCCGGCGGCATCCCCGCACTCACCACCCGGCTCAACGCAGAAGGCCATGCCGTCCATCAGCGCGGCAATCGATTCTTCGTCACGGATTACGAGCGCGCCATCATCGCCGCATCCGATCTCCTGTCCCCTTAAGATCCATCTGCCTCGCCCCCCTCATCCCACCCATCCCCGGTCATGCGTCGTCTCGTCCTCATCCTCTGCTCCCTCGCCGCCACCATCGCCACCGCCACCGCCCGGCATCCCAACATCCTCATCATCGTCAGCGACGACCAGGGCTATGCCGACGCCGGCTTCCAGGGCAGCAAAGTCGCCGTCACCCCGCACCTCGACGCCCTCGCCAAATCCGGGGTCCGCTGCACCAACGGCTACGTCGCCTATCCCGTCTGCTCACCCTCGCGCGCCGGCCTGCTCACCGGTCGCTACCAGGCACGCTTCGGCCACGATAACAACCCCGTCTACGACCCGCTCGACAACCACGAAGGCCTGCCCCTCACCGAATCCATCCTCCCGCAATTCCTCAAACGCGCCGGCTATCACACCGGCTGGATCGGCAAATGGCACCTCGGCTCAGCCCCCGCCTTCGTCCCATGGGCCCGCGGCTTCGACGAATCCTTCGGCTTCATCGGCGGCGGTCACCGCTTCGCCAACTGGGTGCCTGACGAACGCCAGTACTCGCTCCCACTCATCCGCGACGGCAAACCCATCCCCGACGTCCCCCCGCACCTCACGCTCGCCCTCGGCAACGCCGCCGCCTCCTTCATCCGCTCCCACAAAGACCATCCATGGATGCTCTACCTCCCCTTCAACGCCCCCCACACCCCACACGAACCATCGCCCGATCGGCTCGAAAAATTCTCTAGCATCCCGAACCCACAGCGCCGCAAGTACCTTGCACAACTCAGTCTCCTCGATGACGCCATCGGGCTCGTCACCACCGCCCTGACGGACTCCGGTCAGCGCAACAACTCCCTCGTCTTCTTCTTCAGCGACAACGGCGGCCACACGCCCAGCGGATCCGACAACACGCCCCTCCGCGCGATGAAAGGCACGCTCTACGAAGGCGGTGTCCGCGTCCCTTTCCTCGTCAGTTGGCCCGCAAAACTCCCAGCCGGCAAGGTCTACGACCACCCGGTCTCCACACTCGATGTCTTCGCTTCTTCCCTCGCCGCCGCTGACATCCCCACGCCCACCGAACGCCCGCCTGACGGCGTCAACATCATCCCCCATCTCGCCGGCGAGGTCTCCTCGCCTCCCCACGCCAACCTCACATGGCGCATGCACGGCAAACAGTCCCTCGCCATCCGCGATGGCAACTGGAAGCTCATCCGCAACGGCACCAACCCACCGGAACTCTACGACCTCGCCTCTGACGTCTCCGAATCCAAGGACGTCGCCGCCCAGCACCCCGACATCATCACTCGTCTCTCGTCCACTCTCGACTCGTGGAACAAACAGCTCGTCGACCCCGTCTTCCCCGGAAGCTCAGTCAAAAACGAAGACTGGGGCCCCGGCGGAGCCAATCAGCGCAACCGCCCGAAACCCAAGCGCTCATCCCCCAAACCTCCCGACGCCAATCCGTCCAGCACCCCTAACTGACTTCGCCGCCATGCTCCGCCGTCTCCTCATCTTCCTCCTCCTCGCCGCTTCGCCCCTCACGGCCGCCGAATCCATCGTCTACAAATCCACCGACAACCGCAAGCTCCACCTCCACATCGAAAAACCCACAGACTGGAAACCCTCCGACAAGCGCCCCGCCGTCGTCTTCTTCTTCGGCGGCGGCTGGGTCGGCGGCTCCCCTGAACAGTTCCTCCCCCAGAGTGAGTATCTAGCAAATCAAGGCGCCGTCGGCATTCGCGTCGAATACCGCACCATCCCCAAAGGCGATCCCGGTCCGCCCGTCGTCTGCTGCGCCGATGCCAAATCAGCCATGCGCTTCGTGCGCAGTCATGCCTCCGATCTCGGCATCGACCCAACCCGCATCGCCGCCGCAGGCGGCTCGGCCGGCGGCCACCTCGCTGCCTTCACCGCCCTCGTCCCCGGTCTCGACGACCCCGCCGACGACACGTCCATCTCCTGCAAACCCGACGCCCTCATCCTCTTCAACCCGGTCTTCAACAACGGCCCCGGCCAATGGGGCCACCAGCGGCTCGGCAATCGCTTCCGCGAATTCTCGCCCGCCCACCACATCTCCAAAGCCGCCCCCCCAACCTGCGTCTTCCTCGGCGATTCCGACAAACTCATCGGCGTCCCCGTTCTCCGCGAATACGAAGCCGACATGAAAGCCGCCGGCGCCCGCTGCGACGCCCACGTCTATCCAGGTGCCGGTCACGGCTTCTTCAACAAGGAACCCTATCGTTCCCAGACACTCACCGAAGCCCACCAGTTCCTCGCCTCGATCGGTTGGCTCAAGTCCGCACCAACCAGCCTTCCCCTCAAGGTCTTCATCCTCGCAGGCCAATCCAACATGGAAGGCCAAGCCGTCGTCGACCTCATCGGCAAGGACTACAACGACGGCAAAGGCACCCTCGCCTCCCTCCTCGCCGATCCCGCCAAAGCCGCTCCCTTCACCCACCTCCGCAGCGCCGATGGCAAATGGACCGTCCGCGACGATGTCTGGGTCCGCTATCAGCGCGAGCAGCAACCGCTCCTCCACGGCCCCCTCGGCATCGGCTTCGCCGTCTACGGCGGATCCCACCACTTCGGCCCCGAACTCCAGTTCGGTCACGTCGTCGGCAATGCCCTCGACAACCCGGTCCTCATCATAAAAACCGCATGGGGCGGCAAAAGTCTCTACCGCGACTTCCGCCCGCCCTCGTCAGGCGGCACCACCGGCCCCTATTACACCAGAATGCTCGCCGACATCCGCACCGCCATCGCTAACATCCCCACCGAATTCCCCGATGCCGCTGGTCGCCCCATCGAAATCGCCGGCTTCGTCTGGTACCACGGCTGGAACGACGGCGTCGATCCGAAAACCGCAGTCCCCGAATACAGTCAGAATCTCGCCAATCTCATCAAGGACGTCCGCCGCGACCTGCGAGCCCCGAACCTCCCCGTCGTCATCGGCGAAATCACCGGCCCATGGGTCGACGCCCCGCCCGAATGGGAACAACTCCGCAAAGCTCAAGCCGCCACCGCCGCCCTCCCCGAATTCTCCGGTACCGTCGCCTTCGCCCCAACCCGATCCTTCGTCCGCAAACCCGAGGACTCCCCCAACCCAGGCCACGGCCACCACGAATTCGGAAACGCAGAAACCATCTTCCTCGTCGGCGACGCCCTCGGCAAAGCCATGCTGCCCCTCGTCCCGAAATCCCCACCCTGACAGCCATCCCAACATCTCCCCCCATCATGAAACCTCTCTTCCACTTCCTCGCCGCCTTCGCCCTCTCCGGCATCCCTCTCGCAGCCGCCGCCGGAAAACCTAACTTCATCATCATCAGCATCGACGACCTCGGCTACGCCGACATCGGCCCGTTCGGCTCTACCCTCAACCGCACGCCCCACCTCGACCGCATGGCCAAAGAAGGCCGCAAGCTCACCAGCTTCTACGCCGCTCCCGTCTGCTCGCCGTCCCGCGCCTCGCTCATGACAGGGTCGTATCCAAAACGCGCCCTGCCCATCCCCCATGTCCTCTTCCCCGAAGGCCCCACCGGGCTCTCGCCTGACGAGGTCACCGTCTCAGAAGTCCTCAAACAATCCGGCTACGCCACCGCCATCGTCGGCAAATGGCACCTCGGCGATCAACCCGAGTTCCTCCCCAACGCCCAGGGATTCGACCTCTACTTCGGGCTCCCCTACTCCAACGACATGGGCCCCGTCAGCGACGGGGTCCGCAGCGATCTAGGCAAACCCATCCCCGCACCCAAAGGCAACGCCAAAGGCCAACCTCCTCTCCCGCTCCTCCGCAACGGAAAGGTCGTGAAACGGGTCCTGCCCGATGACCAGCAGTCCCTCGTCGAAATCTACACCGACGAAGCCGTCAAGTTCATCTCCGATCACAAATCCTCACCGTTCTTCCTCTATCTCCCCCACAACGCCGTCCACTTCCCCATCTACCCGGGCAAGAAATGGGCCGGCAAATCACCTAACGGGATCTACTCGGACTGGTGCGAGGAAGTCGACTGGAGCACCGGCCGCATCCTCGACACGCTCCGCGAAAACAATCTCGCCGACAACACGCTGGTCATCTTCACCAGCGACAACGGCGGCACGCCCCGCGGGCTCAACACCCCCCTCCGCGGCCACAAAAGCAGCACCACCGAAGGCGGCATGCGCGTCCCCACCATCGCATGGTGGCCCGGCAAAATCCCCGCCGCCACCTCCACCGACGCCATCACCGGAATGTTCGACATCCTCCCCACCTTCGCCGCACTCGCCGGTGCCACTCTCCCCTCCAACCGCAAACTCGACGGCGCTGACATCTGGCCCCTCCTCGCAGGCACACCCGACGCCAAACCCGCCCACGATTCCTTCCTCTACTATCAAGGGCTCCGGCTCAACGCGGTCCGTCTCGGGGACTGGAAGCTCGTCATCGCCGCAGGCGGCCCCGCCGCCGACAAAAAACCCTTCGAACCCCAGCTCTACAATCTCCGCACCGACCTCAGCGAATCCTCCAACGTCGCCGCCGCCCACCCCGACGTCGTCGCCCAAATCAAGGCCATCATCGCCGCCAACGAATCCGACCTCGCCAGCGACGGCATCGGCCCAGGCTGCCGCCCTCTCGGCAAGGTCGAAAACCCCAAGCCGCTCATCCCGCACGACCAGAAGCCATCTCCCCAGAAATGAATCTCCGCGCCCTCCTCTTCTGCGCGCTCTGGCTCGTCTGCAGCCGCTCCCGCGCCGTCGATCAACCCAATGTCCTCGTCATCCTCGCCGACGACCTCGGCTACGGCGATGTCTATTGCTACAACCCGGACCGCGGCAAAATCCCGACACCAAACATCGACGCCCTCGCCGCCAAAGGAATGCGCTTCACCGACGCCCATTCCTCCAGCGGGGTCTGCTCGCCCTCACGCTACGCCCTCCTCACCGGTCGCTATCACTGGCGCACCCGCCTCCAGTCGGGCATCGTTCCCTATCTCGGCGGACCACTCATCGCTCCCGATCGGCTCACCATCGCTGACTTCCTCAAAAATCACGGCTACCGCACCGCCGCCATCGGCAAATGGCACCTCGGCTGGAACATGCAACTCACCGCCTCCGAACGGAAGCTCCTCCTCAGCTATCGCAACAAACCCACCCCAGCCGAAGCAGCCAACGATCCCGCTGCCGACCGCGCCGCATGGCAAACCATCTACTCGCGCGATTTCCTCGGCGGTCCCACCGAAGCCGGTTTCGATGCCTACTTCGGCACCGATGTCCCTAACTGGCCACCGTTCTGCTTCATCGAAAACCGCCGCACCGTCGGCATCCCCTCCGAACTTCTCCCCGCAGCCGATCTCCTCAATCACAAGGCCAGCATCCGCGGCCCCGCCCTCGCCAACTGGAATCTCGAGAACATCCTCCCCACCCTCGCCGACCGCGCCTGCGCCTTCATCGACGAAGCCGCAAAAAACCCGCAACCGTTCTTCCTCTACCTGCCCCTGACTTCCCCCCACACACCCATCAGCCCCACCGAATCATGGCGCGGCAAAAGCGGTCTCAACCCCTACGCCGACTTCGTCATGCAGACCGACGCCGTCATCGGCCGGGTCCTCGAATCACTCGAGAAATCCGGCACCGCACCGCGCACGCTCGTCATCCTCACCAGCGACAACGGCTGCGCCCCCTACATCGGCGCAAAAGACCTCGAAGCGAAAGGCCACTTCCCTAGCGGCCCATGGCGCGGCTACAAAGCAGATGCATGGGAAGGCGGCCACCGCGTCCCGTTCATCGTCCGCTGGCCCGCCACCGTCGCCCCAGGCTCGACCTGCGACGCGCTCGTCCACCACGCCGACATCATCGCCACTCTGGCAGACTCCCTCGGAACCACGCTGCCCGCCACCGCCGCCGAAGACAGCATCAGTCTGCTCCCGCTCCTCAAAGGCAGCACCGCCCCAGTCCGCGAATTCGCCATCAGCCACGCCAGTTCCGGTCTCCCCTCCCTCCGCCGCGGTTCATGGAAAATCATCTTCGGCCAATCCGGCGGCGGCTTCTCCGGCGCCCCTCCCGTCGCCTCCTCCGGTCAGCTCTACAATCTCGCATCCGATCCCTCCGAATCCACTAACCTCTGGAACAGTCACCCTGACATCGTCGCCGATCTCACCGCCGCCATGCAGCGGCTCGTCGACGCACACCCCAACGACGTGCCCGTAAAATGGCGCCAATTCCTCAATTAACCGCTCTCCCATGAAATCCCTACCCATCTTCCTCCTCATCCTCCTCGCGCTCCGCAGCACCCCCGCCCTCGCCGCAGACCGCAAACCCAACTTCCTCTTCATCTATTCCGACGACCACCGCTGGGACGCCATCGGCACGGTCCAGCGCGAACAAGGCGACAAGGCCCGCTTCCCATGGCTCCAGTCCAAAGGCATGGACCGTCTCGCCGCCGAAGGTGTCCGCTTCCGCAACGCCTTCGTCACGCTCTCCCTCTGCGCTCCCAGCCGCGCCGCCTTCCTCACCGGCCGCTACAATCACCTCAACGGCATCACTAACAACAGTCGTCCGTTCCCCGCCGATTCCATCACCCACGCCACCCTCCTCCGCGCCGCCGGCTACCAGACCGCCTACATCGGCAAATGGCACATGGGCAATCAACGCACCCGCCCAGGCTTCAACTACGCCGCCAGCTACATCGGTCAGGGTCAGCACCAGAATTGTCCATTCGACGTCAACGCAACCTCCACCCCCACCAAGGGCTGGACCGACGACGTCGCCACCGACTTCGCCATCGACTTCATCCGCCAGAACAAGGAAAAGCCGTTCTCCGTCGTCCTCGGCTTCAAAAGCCCGCACAGCCCGCGCGGCGGCAACAATCTCCCACCCCGTCTCCGCAATCTCTACGCAGGCCAATCCAGCCGCCCCACCCCGAACTGCGGGGTCCCCGCCATCTTCTACAAACCCGCCGCCGACGGCACCAAGGCCACCGGGCTCTCCGCCAACGATGTCCATCTCGACTACCTCCGCCACGTCGCCGGCGTCGATGACAACGTCGCACGTCTCCTCGACTCCCTCGATTCCCTCGGCCTCGCCGACGACACCGTCGTCGTCTACTCCAGCGACAATGGCTACTACCTCGGCGAACACAACTCCGGCGACAAACGCTCGCTCTACGAAGAATCCATCCGCATCCCCTTCCTCGTCCGCTACCCCCGGCTCTTCCCCAAAGGCACCGTCGTCGACCAACTAGTCCTCAGCATCGATCTCGCCCCCTCGTTCCTCGATCTCGCCGGTCTGCCCGTCCCCCCACAAATGCAGGGCGCTAGCTGGAAAGCCCTCGCCTCAGGCCTCAAACCCGACTCATGGCGCACGTCCTTCCTCGCCCAGTACTACAAGGAACTCGGCGATGTCCCCACCTGCTACGCCCTCCGCACCGCCACCCACAAGCTCGTCCGCTACCCTAACCGACCGGAATGGACCGAGGTCTTCGACCTCACTAACGATCCCTACGAAATCAAAAACCTCGCCGCCGACACCGCCCTGACCGCCACCCTCGACGCCGATCTCACCAAGGCCATGCAGGCCGCCAGTTACTCCCCGCCAGCCGACGCCAACAAACCTTCTCCTCCCGGAAAGTAACCCCGCACGCGTCCCGCCAGCCCGCCCACCACGCATGAAAAGGCTCCTCCTCTTCCTCGCGCTCGCCGCACCCGCCGCCGCCGCACCCGCCTTCAATGTCCTCCTCATCATGGCCGACGACCTCCGTCCCGCCATGGGCTGCTACGGTGACTCCCACGCAAAAACACCCCACCTCGACCGGCTCGCCGCACGCGCCGTCCGTTTCGACCGCGCCTACGTCCAGTACCCCGTCTGCAATCCCAGCCGAGTCTCCCTCCTCACGAGCACCCGCCCGGAACACAACGGCATCACCGGCAACGCCACGTTCTTCCGCGACAAAATGCCGGACATCATCTCCCTCCCCCAGCTCTTCCGCCAGCACGGCGCAACCTCCCTATCATTCGGCAAAATCTACCACGCCGGGCTCGTCGAAGGCTCCTCCGAAAACCGCTTCCTCGACATCGGCAAATCATGGGACAAGGCCTCCATGTTCCGCCCCACCGCCCTCGGTAATTCCGGCCCGCGCCGCAATCTTACCAACGGCACCCTCAAATGGTGCGAGGTCGCCGACCTCGAAGGCTCGGACAACGACCAGTCCGACGGCCAGACCGCCCACCAAACCATCGCCGCCATGGAAAACCTCGCCGCCAAACCATGGTTCATCGGCGCAGGCTTCCATCGCCCCCACGACCCCTTCGTTGTCTCAAAAAAATACGTCGCCCAGTTCCCCGAAGGCTCGCTCCCGCTCCACCGCGACCCCGCCGACGCCTCACCTCTCAACAAACACGCCCTCGGCGGCGGCGCCTTTGAAGCAGCCTTCAAACGCTTCAATGACCGCGACCGCATGGACTTCCTGACACATTACTACGCCGGGGTCTCCCAGACCGACGCCCAGGTCGGCCGCATCATGGACGCCATGGACCGTCTCAAGCTCTGGGACAAAACCATCGTCATCTTCGTCGGCGACCACGGCTATCATCTCGGCGAATGCGGCTGGTGGAACAAAAACACGCTCTTCGAACAATCCTGCCGCGCCCCGCTCCTCATCGCCGCCCCAGGTACCAAACCCTCCGTCTGCCGCAGTCTCGTCGAATTCCTCGATCTCTACCCCACCATCGCCGCCCTCTGCTCCCTCCCTCTCCCAACCACCGCAAAAGGCAAAAACCTCCAGCCGCTCCTCGCCAACCCGGATCTCTCCCTCCACGAATCCGCACTCACCCACATCTCCCGCGGCAATATCACCGGCTTCAGCCTCCGCACCATACGCTGGCGCTGCATCTCATGGAGCGACGGCACCACCGAACTCTACGACCACAACACCGATCCCGGCGAGTGGCACAACGTCGCCTCCCTCCCCGCCAACGCCGACACCCTAGCCCATCTCAAGAACATCCTCGCCGCCCGCCGCTGACTCCGACTTCCCCCCCTTCCACGCAAGCATGCTCAATCCGACAACCCACG
This sequence comes from Verrucomicrobiales bacterium, assembly GCA_947462995.1. Classification (GTDB taxonomy): domain Bacteria; phylum Verrucomicrobiota; class Verrucomicrobiia; order Verrucomicrobiales; family V1-33; genus V1-33. The sequence continues at coordinate 17,708 of CANHUG010000036.1, forward strand.
CCGCCAACCCAAGCGTAGGCTCCCCGTCCCAATCCCTCCCCCAGATTTCATGCCCTCCCCTCTCGCCCATGCCGGCTGGCACCTCGAACACTCCTACGCCTCACTCC